>CAYWOE010000040.1:0-9371 GCA_964459855.1 uncultured Synechococcus sp.
AGGGGGATTTTGATGTGAAGGCCACGGTGAGCAGCCAGGTCTACAAGGGGATCGAGTCCGAAACGCCGAGAACCCGTCAAGCGGTGGCCACAACCCGCTCGCTCGTTCTGGTGCATAACGGTCGTCTGATCAATGCCGTGTTTCACAGCAGCTCAGGTGGGGCGACCGAGCCCAGTGGCGAGGTCTGGCAGAACCAGCTGCCCTATCTCGTGAGCGTCAGAGATCATGACCAGCACAGTCCGGTGCACCGCTGGAATCAACGTTTCAAGGCCGGCGATCTGCGCCGTCGCTTCAGAGAGACCGGTGGAGTTGAAGGACTGAGCGTTCTCAGCACCAGCTCCACCGGCCGGGTGCGCTCGGCGCGGATTCAAGGTCCACGTGGGTCACTGGTGCTCACCGGCCGTCAACTGCGTCAGCGTCTCGGCCTCAAGAGCACGATGGTGCGCTTCTCGCTGCTGCAGGGTGAACCCGTTCGCGTCCCGCAACCGGCTGGGTATGACGATCCGGTCTCCGCAGGCCCACCACAGCTGATCGGCCTCTGGCGGGATTCAGCAAGCGGCATCAGCGGACCTGCGGCCCCTGCTTCAGCAGCACACTCCGGTGTCGCTGTGTCATCTCCACCTCCTCCATCGCCAGCTCCGATGGGTGCAAGCAGGGAGCCATCCGTTCGCCCTGGACAGGCGTCCGCTGATGCGATCGTGCTTGAGGCCCAGGGTCAGGGATATGGACACGGCGTGGGCATGAGTCAGTGGGGTGCCCATGGTCTTGCCAGCAAAGGAGCTGATTTCCGCGACATCCTTCGGCATTACTACCGCGGGGCAACGATCAGGCCCTATCGGTCGGCCGATGACCCATCAGTGGCATTCGGCACCCCTCCGGAGCCAGCCTTGATGGGTTGAATGCCGCGGTCACTGCGTGCCTCAGTTCCTGTCCGGAATTGCCGTCCAGAGCCGCCCGGAACCGGTCGCGCTGATGGAGGCGATCGTTGACCATGTCATCGATCACTTCGACTCGGCTCTGGAGCAGGAGCGTTTCAAACCGCTCGGGCTTGCCACCGGCAGGACCATGGAGCCGTTCTACAGGGTCCTGGTCGAGCGTCTTGCCGCATGGCCGGCGCCGCGTCTTGCGCACCTGAAGCGCTGCTGGCTGAGTTTCAACCTCGATGAATACGTGGGGCTGCCGGCCGCTGATGACCACAGCTTCGCTGCCTACATGCATGATCAGCTGGGTCGTCATCTCGAGCTTGCACCTCAACAGCTCTGTCTGCCGGACGGTATGGCAGGCGATCCTGCGCAGGAGGCCAGACGCTACGCAGCCGCTGTTCAGGATGCAGGTGGCATCGGTCTCCAGTTGCTGGGACTCGGTGGCAACGGTCATGTGGGTTTCAATGAGCCCCCATCACCAGCGGGCAGTCGCTGCAGGGTGGTGACCCTGAAGCGGGCCACACGGATTCAGAACGCCGATGCTTTCGGGGGAGATCCCGACCGGGTTCCCGAGCGGGCGATCACCCTCGGCCTTGATGAGATTCTCGCCGCCGATGAGATTCATCTGATCGTCACCGGAGCCGCCAAGGCTGAGATTCTGCGCACTGCTCTGCTTGATCCCTGCCGCGCCGAGGTTCCAGCCAGCTGGCTTCAGCTCCACTCCAGAGTGCATCTCTGGGTGGATGATGCGGCCAGTGCCCATCTGCCGCTGCTGTCTTGAAACGCTGGCAGTTCTGGATTGATCGCGGAGGCACGTTCACCGATGTGGTGGCACGTCATCCGGCAGGTCAGCTGCTGGTACGCAAAGTGCTCTCCGAGCAGCCGGATGTGCCTGGGGATCCTGCCGTGGCTGCCATGCGTGAGTTGATGGGGCTTGCTCCCGAACAGCCGATCGATCCAGGCCTGATCGAGGAACTGCGTCTTGGTACCACCATTGCCACCAACGCACTGCTGGAAAGTGCGGGTGAGGCTGTTCTGCTCTTGACCAATCGTGGTCTGGGCGACCTGCTGTTGATCGGCGATCAGCACCGACGCGAACTGTTCGCGCTGGCGATCCCCCAGCCCCCTTCACTGATCACGGCCGTTGAGGAGGTCTTCGGCCGGCTTGATGCTGACGGCAGGGAGCTGGAGGCTCTGCGGCTCGGAGATCAGTTCAGGCAGAGGCTTGCCCGTCATCACAGGGCCGGCATCCGCTGTTGTGCCATTGCGCTGATGCATGCCTGGCGTGACCCCATCCACGAAAAGGTGCTGGCGGAGGCGGTCAGGGCCGCCGGATTCAGCACTGTGATCTGTTCTCACCAGGTCAGTCCTCTGCCGCGTCTGGTGCCGAGGGGGCAGACCACCGTGGTGGAGGCTGCCCTGAAGCCGGTGCTCAACACCTATCTGACTCAGGTGCGCAACGCTTTGGGCGATCAGGCCCGATTCAGGGTGATGACCTCCAGTGGGGCCTTGCAGCACCCCAGCTCCCTGCTTGCCAAAGACACAATTCTTTCCGGTCCCGCCGGCGGCATGGTGGGGGCCGTGGCATCCGCGCAGCAGTGCGGCCTTGGCGCCTCTGCCCTGGTGGGTGTGGACATGGGCGGCACAAGCACCGACGTGTTCTGCCTGCCTGCCGGAGCGGCGGACCGTGACTGGGAACGCAGTGCCGAGACGGAGATCGCAGGCCTGCAGCTCACTGCATCCCGTCTGCCGATCCATACCGTCGCAGCGGGAGGTGGATCGATCATCGGATCCGATGGCGGTCGCCTCACTGTGGGTCCACGCTCGGCTGGGGCTGATCCCGGCCCAGCCTGTTACCGACGTGGCGGACCGCTGGCCATCACGGATGCCCACCTGCTGCTGGGGCGACTGCAGGTGGAGGCTCTTCCAGCTGTGTTCGGGCCCGATCGCAATCAACCACCTGATCTGCGGGCCACACAGGAGCGCTTTCAGCTGCTTGCCCAGCAACTGGGTCAGAAGCAGGAGCAACTGGCGGAGGGCGCCCTTGACCTCGCTGTCGAGGCGATGGCGGGAGCGATCAGGCAGGTTTCCCTGTTCCGGGGGCATGACATCCGTGGAGGCGTCCTGATTGCCTACGGCGGCGCAGCGGGGCAGCTTGCCTGTCGCCTGGCCGAATCCCTCGGTCTGAAAAAGGTCTTGCTGCATCCCATGGCGGGGGTGCTCTCGGCCTATGGCCTCGGCCAGGCCCGTCAGCGTCAGCTGCATCAGCGGTCGATCCGGCGTCCTTTGGATGCGGTGCTGCTGAGTGAGCTGCCGGCCATGGTCAGCGCTGACCTGCATAAGGCCACCCAGGCTTTGCAGCAGATCACGTCGGCATCGCCGCATGAGATGGAGCATCAGCTCAGGCTGGAGCTCCGCGATGGTTCCTCCGAGCAGGGATTGATGCTCTCGCTGGAATCAGCTGTGAACAATCTGGATGTGCATCGGCTTGAGACGCTGTTTGATCAGGCTCACCAACGCCGCTTCGGGTATGCCCCGCCTCATGCCGACCCTCTGATTGCTGAACGCCTTGAGGTGGAGGTGCTCGATGTGGTCCCGGATGGCCCCTGGCAGTGGTCTGCTGATGTCAGCGGCGTCGCTGCTGGTGCTGCTGCTGCATCAAACCAGTGTCAACAGGCCCGCGTCCACTGGAACGACCAGGGCTGGTGCGTGGTACCGGTGCTGGAGCGCCGACAGCTGCCCTGTGATCAGCCACTGCACGGTCCGGCGCTGATCCTGGATCCCGCGGCTGGCATTGTTCTGGAGCCGGGGTGGATGGCCAGGCTGCTGAACAACGGCAGCGTGCTTCTGGAGGCCGCGACCGTCGTCGCCCATGAGAGATCTCCGGGGGCCGAGATCAGCGGAGTGAGTTCCCGAGAGGATTCGCTCCCAGACCCCGTGGATCTCAGCCTCTTTCATCACCGTTTCATGCAGATTGCCGAGCGCATGGGTGAAAGACTTCGCCAGACGAGTCGTTCGGTGAACATCCGAGAGCGACTGGATTTCTCCTGTGCACTGTTCGACTCGAAGGGGGCTCTTGTCGCCAATGCACCTCATATTCCTGTGCATCTGGGTTCGATGGGGGATGCCGTTGAGGATCTGCTTGGACAGATCCGTCGTGGCGAGCGGCAGTCACTGGCGCCAGGGGACACGGTGATCAGCAATGATCCCTTTCATGGCGGTACCCATCTGCCCGACATCACTGCGATCACCCCCTGTTTCACCGAGGGGGACCCGGATCCCTTCGCATTTGTGGCCTCTCGGGGCCATCACGCTGATGTGGGCGGACTGACGCCAGGTTCCATGCCTCCTTTCAGCACCAGCATCGACCAGGAAGGCCTTCTGGTGCGCAACCACTGGTTGTGCAAAGGCGGAACGCCGGATCGGCAGAGTTGGGACCAGTGTCTGCAGGGGCTCAGATCCCCGCCGAGGGCCCCCGAACTGCTCTGGGCGGATCTTCAGGCACAGGCCGCCGCCAATCATCTGGGTGCTGAACTGCTCGGTCAGCTTCTGCAGCTCGAGGGTCCGCAGCGTGTCCGGCGTTATCTGCTGCATGTTCAGGAGCATGCAGCGGAAACCGTCCGGCGCCTGCTCGGTCGTTTTCAGAACAGGACCTTCCAGGTGGAGCTCGACAACGGCGCGAGGCTCCGGCTGGCGTTGCAGGTGGATCACAAACGGCGACAGGCCGTGCTCGACTTCAGTGGAACCAGTGCCCAGGCCACGCACAACTTTCACGCTCCGCTGGCCGTGACCAAGGCTGCGGTGCTCTATGTGATCCGCTGTCTGGTGGAGGAGCCGATCCCCCTGAATGCCGGTTGTTTTCGTCCGCTGACCCTGATCGTCCCTGAGGGCTCTCTGCTCAATCCCCGTCCTCCTGCAGCAGTGGTCGCCGGCAATGTGGAAACCTCCCAGGCCCTCTGCAATCTTCTGTTTGCGTCGCTTGAGGTGATGGCTGCCGCACAGGGCACGATGAACAACCTCACCTTTGGGGACAGGGGCCGGCAGTACTACGAAACCATCGCCGGAGGAGGAGGCGCTGGCGAGGGGTTCCCAGGCTCAAGCGGTGTGCAGACGCACATGACCAACTCCCGGCTCACGGATCCGGAGATTCTTGAGCAGAGATTTCCTGTTCGGCTGCAACGTTTTGGCTTCCGTCACGGCAGCGGCGGCGCCGGCCGCTGGTGCGGTGGAGATGGCCTGCTGCGGGAGTTTCTCTTCCTTGAACCGATGACTGCAGCGCTGTTGTCCGGTTCGAGGAAAATCGCTCCTTTCGGCCTTGCTGGGGGAGGACCCGGTGAAACAGGAACGGCTCTGCTGACCTGTGCCGATGGCAGCGTTCGGGAGCTGGATGGCTGCGTGCAGCTTGATGTGAATGCCGGGGACCGATTGCTGATCGCCACACCCGGTGGTGGCGGCTGGAGGGGCCGATCATCGCGCTGATCACCGGAACCGCTGAGCCGATCACAGAGTCAGATCCTCCTCCAGCGCAAGGTTTGCACTGACACTGCAGATGTCGTCGAGCTCCTCCAGGGCATCAAGCAGCTTCAGGCACTGCCGGCTGCTTGCCGCGTCGTTCGGTGTCACCTGGGTGAGAGGCTGCCAGCAGTGGGCCCATTCCGCGACCGCCCAACCTTGATCACGAAGCCCTCTCTGCAGTGATTCAAGTGCTTCGAACGGCCCGTGCACCAGGGCCTCTTCAGCGCTCAGGAGCTCGTAACCCTCGGCCTCCAGGCTCAGCAGTGATTCCAGCAGTGATTCCTCGTTGAGCGCCGGGCTTTGCAGGCGCACTTCACTGCGGTGCTGAAACAGATAGCTCACGCATCCGCTTTCCCCGAGGTTGCCGCCATGTTTGGCGAAGGCGAGTCGCACAGCTGCCGCGGTGCGGTTGCGGTTGTCGCTCAGTGCCTCCACCAGCACGGCGACTCCACCAGGGCCATAGCCCTCATAGCGGATGGATTCGAGGTGTTCCGCGTCGCCGCCCTGGCCGGATCCCCTGGCAATGGCGCGTTCGATATTGCCCGCAGGCACTCCAGCGGCCTTGGCCTTGGCGATTGCCGTGCGCAGCTGGAAATTGCCGTCAGGGTCGCTGCCCTGGCGGGCAGCCACGCTGATTTCGCGACCGATCCTGGTGAACACAGCCCCTCGCTTCGCATCCACCACCGCCTTGGTGCGTTTGATCTGGGACCATTTGCTGTGGCCAGCCATCGGATGCTTCGGCGTGCGTCCGTTCAAAAGCTAATGATCGGGCTTGTGGCATCAGCTCCTTGCTTCGAACACCACCTTCGGTTTCACACCATTCTCTTCATCGGGCACACCGAGCCCAAGCATCCGTCCGCTGTCACTCAGCATCACCACCGCTTCAGCCGACTCCTCGATGCCGGGAGTGATCCTGCGCCCAAAACTCCAGTCGAGCTGTTCCCCAGCTGTCAGCAGGCGGCGGGGCAGATGCGGCAAAGCCAGCTCGGGAGGGAGCAAAGCCAGTGCGCCGTCCCCGACGTTTTCAGGAGCCTCCGGCAGAGGAACGGCCTGGTTGTCATGAAATCCCAGCGCCTGGGTGCGCCGGAGGCTGGCCAGACAGCCTCCGCATCCGAGTGATGCGCCCAGATCCCTGGCCAGTGACCGGATGTAGGTGCCTGCCGAGCAGTGCACCTCCACACTCAGCTGCGCGCGTGCAGCATCCCACCCCAGCACACGCAGCTGATGAATGGTCACCGGCCGTGCCGGAAGTTCCATCACCTCACCACGTCGCGCCCTTGCATGAGCCCGCTCCCCGTTCACATGCACCGCTGAGACCTGCGGAGGGTGCTGATTGATCAGGCCTCGAAACCGAGAGAGAGCCTGATCAAGTGCTTCAGAGCAGAGATCGGGCACTGAATTTCTGGACAGTTCATCGCCCTGAAGGTCATCGGTGTTGGTGGTGACCCCCAGCTGGATCACGCCTCGATAGGTCTTCTCACCGGGCAGATAGGGCAACAGTCTTGTCGCCTGTCCAACGGCGATCGGCAGTACCCCTGTGACCGCGGGATCAAGAGTGCCTCCGTGCCCCACCCTGCGGATGCCCAGCAGCCGTCGGATGCGAGCCACACATGCATGTGATGTCAGGCCCGCCGGCTTGTCGATCACGGCAAAGCCGATGGGCGCAGTCAAGGTGGCGGTCAGTTCTGATCGTCGACTGTGGCACCCTGCCGCTATCACCCGTTGGCACGCACGTAGGTTTGCTCGATCTCGATCTGATGGTCGATGCAGCCACCCAATGCCTCCGCTGGTATGGACATCCAGGATTTTCTCGACAGCGGCTTTTCGGTGAAGGAGCATCTCGCCTCCTACCTGTCGCTTTCGCTGCAGGAGGTTGCCGAACGGTTACCTCAGAGCACGGAGGATCTTGCTGCCATGCACCCGGGGGCCTTCGATCCCGAGCGAGCTGCTGATTTCTATGAGGACACGGTTGGGACCGGGCATCTGTTCGAGTTGGCGGCCTGGCATCTCAGCAGTTCCGACTACATCGCTGACACCCTGAGGCTGCAGCAGCAGTTCGCCCACGGGGATGTGCTCGATTTCGGCGGCGGTATCGGCACCCATGCACTGGCTGCAGCTGGCCTTGAGAGCGTCGGGCATGTCTGGTTTGTGGATCTCAACCCTCAGAACCGCGCATTCGTTCAGGACCGTGCAGCCCGCCTGGGACTTGAGAAGCGTCTGAGTGTTCACCGCGATCTCGACAGTCTTCCCGGTCGCAGTTTCGACACGGTGGTGTGTCTTGATGTGCTGGAGCATCTTCCCGATCCATCCGCGCAGCTGATGGAATTTCACCGGCGTCTTGCGCCGGGCGGCAGGGCTCTGCTCAACTGGTATTTCTACAAAGGTCATGACGGGGAATATCCCTTTCATTTCGATGACCAGGCGCTGGTCGAAAATTTCTTTCGCTGTCTACAGAGCAGGTTTCTGGAGCTGTTCCACCCCTGGCTGATCACAACAAGGGTCTACCGTCCGCTGAAAGATCTCTGAGCGGAACAATCGATGGCTCAGACCGTTGAACAGGGTCGCTGGCTGATTCGCCTGATTGTGCTCAAAAAGCTGTTTCTGGCTGTTGTCCTGCTGGCGATCAGCCTTGCTGCAGTGCTGGGGGATTTGCACTACGCCGAATTGTCCGATTTCGCCGACACCTGGGGGAAGGCGGACCGTCAATTTCTTTCATCTCTGGCTGAAAAAGGGACGCTTCTCGGCCCTACCCGTCTGATGCGTCTGGCTCTGGTTTCGGGGCTCTATGCCGCCCTGATCCTCGTGGCAGCCTGGGCCACCTGGGTCGGTCGCCGCTGGGGCGAATGGCTGCTGGTGGGCGTTCTCGGTCTTGCACTGCCTCTGGAACTCGAGCATGCCCTGCATGAACAAAGCCCCAGACCATGGATTGTTCTGGGGCTCACGGTGATCGGCCTTGTTCTGACGACCCGCATGGCACTGACCCCGGAGCGGCACCAGTGACAGCAGACGGTGTTCGGCTCAGACGGCTGCAGTGACATTGATGCGCTTGCGGTTGCGCAGGCCGCGGCGGATCGATTCGAACTTCACCACACCGTCGGTCAGTGCGAAGAGGGTGTCGTCCTTTCCGTGACCGACATTGACGCCGGGCAGCACCGAGGTGCCGCGCTGACGAATCAGGATGGATCCCGCTGTGACGGATTCGCCGCCATAGGCCTTCACGCCAAGGCGCTTGGAATTGGAATCGCGGCCGTTGCGAGTTGAACCTGTGCCTTTCTTATGAGCCATGAGGAGGGATGGAAGAGGAGAAAACGTTTGGGTGCGTGTGAACGGGAGATCAGCCGATGGCTTTGCCGCCGACGGAAATCGACTGAACCATGACTCGGGTCAGTTCCTGACGATGACCATTCTTGCGACGGGTCTTCTTCTTTGGGCGCATCTTGTACACGATCACCTTGGGACCGCGACGGTGAGCCATCACCTTCAGCTCAACGCTGGCGTCCTTCACAAAGGGCTTGCCCAGAGTGGTGCCCTTGGCATCCTTGACCAGCAGCACGTTGTCGAGCGTGACGGTCGCATCCACCTCGGCATTGAGTCGGTCGAGATCGTAATAACGATTGGGTTGCAGCCAGAACTGCTGACCCGATGCCTCGACAATCGCGTAGGCGCCCGTATCGGCTGCTGCAGAGGTGTTGGAACTGGTGTCGGCCATGAGCTGAAGGACGCGGTCAGGCTCGGACGAACCGATTTGGCCTGAGCCGCAATCGAAAGACAAACAAAGATCCTCGTTCTTCTTAGTCCCTTTCGTCAAGATTCAGCTCAGGACCCTTCGCGGTGGATGGCTCGTCCGGCACTCACGATCGCCTTGCTGCTCAAGACGCGAGATCTTGTGGATATCTGCCGTCAATGGCTGCCGGTGAATCGTTATTCGCCGGT
>CAYWOE010000041.1:0-9330 GCA_964459855.1 uncultured Synechococcus sp.
TGGCGATCGTCAACGACAAAGACGGCATCACCTCCGGTGACTGCGCTTCCCTCAACAGCGAGATCGGTACCTACTTCGATCGTGCAGCGGCCTCTGTCGCCTGATTGGGATAGCCCCATTGTTCGCTTAAATCCTCTTTCATCATGAAAACTCCCCTCACCGAAGCAGTAGCCGCCGCCGATTCTCAGGGTCGCTTTCTGACCAACACCGAAGTACAAGCAGCCTCTGGTCGTTTCACGCGTGCCAAGGCCAGCCTTGAAGCAGCCAAAGCCCTGACCGCCAAGGGTGATGCTCTGGTTAACAGTGCTGCACAGGCTGTTTACACCAAGTTCCCTTTCACCACTCAGATGGAAGGTTCAAACTATGCCTCAACCACTGAAGGCAAAGCCAAGTGTTCCAGGGACATCGGCTACTACCTGCGAATGATCACGTATTGCCTTGTGGCTGGCGGAACCGGCCCCATGGACGACTACCTGATTGCCGGTCTTGCTGAAATCAACCGCACGTTTGAGCTCTCCCCGACCTGGTACGTCGAAGCTCTGAAGCACATCAAGGCCAACCACGGGCTTTCCGGTGATGCAGCGACCGAAGCCAACAGCTATATCGACTACGCGATCAATGCGCTGATCTGAACAAGATTCATCGCTCAGATTTTCAAAAGCCCCCATATGGGGGCTTTTTTATTTTTATAATTTACAGATGAAACCTTCTCTGCAACGATTCCTAAACCTTCTTTGTGGAGAGTACAGCAATCAACAGCAGGCCCTCGACAACCCTCCTTTATTTGCACATATCTTCCTGAGATATAGACCCTTAGAGCATCTTCGACCGGGATCAATCCTGCTGGAGCAGACTTATGCTGTAGACCCAGAACATCCCTACCGACTGAGGATGATACGAGCAGAAGAAATTGACCCTGGCGTCATCAAACTCTGGAACCACCTTATTATTGAACCCAATCGTTTCAGCAAAGCAACATCAGACCTGAATCTACGAAAAAAGATCAGAGACTCTGATCTCATACCTCTGGATAACTGTCATTATCAAGTTGTGGAAAAAGAGGATGGTTATCACGGAGCCATTGAGCCAGGTTCTCGGTGCATCGTCAAACGCGACGGTAAAGACACCATTCTTGTCAGCTCATTTCACTTGAACGGAAACACGCTCCTGACTCTGGATCGCGGCCAGGACCCTGTAACAAGCGAGCGATGTTGGGGATCGATTGCAGGTGAATTTCGATTCAAAAGATCGCAGTCATGGGAAGCGCAGTGGAGCTGCTCTTCTTGAAAAAGATCCCTGGCATGAGAAATAATTGAAGAGGCACAGTGCCATGAAGTTACCCTTAAGCTAAGGCTAATGACTTGATACTGAAAAATAGAAACTTGGTCTCAATCAACTCAACAAAATCAGCGCTTGAAGCCCTGGATCATCACGACCCAGGTGTTCGGTACCACAGCGTCTGGTGGCTGGGCAAACATCGAGCCGTCGAAGCAGTAGATAAGCTGATTGAGTGCCTTCAAGATGAAAGAGAGATCACATCGTCCGGTGGCTATCCACTGCGACGACAAGCGGCACGCTCGCTGGGAATGATCAGGGATGCAAGTTGCGTTGATGCACTGCTTGAAACACTCAATACCGATGATGTTCACCTGCACGAAGCAACATTGAGAGCATTGATCGAACTCAAAAGCGATCATTGCAGGCAGGCGCTCATCGCTTACTTAAACAAAGACACTCAAAATAAGCCCATCGAAGCCCTCATTGAAGCCCTGGCTTCTTATCGCATTTGGGAAGTTTCTGAACAAATCGAACCTTTCCTTGAATCAGATTGCGAAAGAATCATGAGTTCAGCCGCCTCATTCTTCTTTAGCTGCACAGGCGAGCAGAAATATCTTGAAAAAATTATATTGCTCCTCAACAATGAAAATCGTTTTGTCAGACAATCAGCAGCTTTCGACATTGCTCGCCTTGGAACACTCGACGCGGTCCCATCAGTTTTATCGGCAAACATACCGAACAACGTCAAAATGCATGTGATCAAGGCAATTCTGACCTGCTCACTCAAGCAACCAGACAGAGCAGAAAATAACAGAAACCAGCAAAGCATAAATTCTCGCAATTCTCTTTTCATCAAACTGGATGAATTAACGAGAGAAAACTTCTCTGGCAATTTGCTAATTGATCAAAGAACGCAAGAATCACGCACAACCGACAATCATTTGAAGAAAAAGGAAGAGATTCTTTCAGATGCATTTCAAATGCTCAGATCACCATCATTAACAGATCGCGTGGAGGGCATCAAACAACTGACTGAAAGCCCAGAAAGCATAAGATCCGAATTGCCTGATTTATATTTTTCACAATCTGATCAAGACATCAGAATGGGACTCGTCAAAGCCATGACAGTATTGAAAAATGTTACCTATGTCCCAGCATTGATTGACGCGATCGGAGTGGAAATCGGCAATCACTGTCAGGGCAACATACGTCGCGTTGCCGCTTGCGCACTTGGGGAGATTCACTGGAATCTGCAGTCTGATTGCGAAGCATTTTCCATCGCAATGGACAAGCTCAACTGGACTTTGCAATATCCTGATGACTGGGGGCTTCGCTACAGCGCTTGCATGGCACTGGAGGGCATCGGCAATAATAGAGCCAGAGCTCTTCTGCATGAATCAAAAACACAGGAATCCGATCCAGTTGTTTTAAGTCGCATCAATATCGCTTTATCGAGAATAATTGAAAACAATGCTTTCTGATTCCTTTTCATTTTCTGAGCCGCCATAGTTAGTTTCACACCACCAAAACATTCGGATCCATTCTTTGTTAGCCATGAAAATCTTGTTCGTTTGTCTCGGAAATATCTGTCGTTCGCCCGCTGCGGAGGGTGTGTTTCTGCATCTACTCAATCAACGAAATCTGAACGACCAGTTTGTTGTTGATTCGGCAGGCACCGGCAACTGGCACGTAGGACATCCCGCTGACCGCCGGATGAGTGATGCGGCCAGGCGGCGGGGGATTCATCTACCCAGCCGGGCTCGTCAGATCGAACTCAATGATCTGGAGGAATTCGACCTTGTCCTGACCATGGACGACGACAATCTCCAGGCCGTCACCGGGCTAGCCCGTGAAGCAGGCAGCAGGGCAACTGCCCGGATCAAACCGATGCTCAGCTACGGGAAACAGCACAGCGAAAGCGAAGTTCCTGATCCCTATTACGGCGGGGACGCCGGCTTCGATCATGTGCTGGATCTGCTCGAGGATGCCTGTGAGGCTTTGCTCAATGAACTGACCGCCAGCGGTCGCGTCGCCGGAGCCGGGGCCTGACATCCGATCAGCGTTCAGGAGTCGGCCACACCTCTTCGGCAACACGCCCACGGAACAGGTCTTCAAGCGCATCAATCACAGCCTCGATGCTCATCCCGTCCGTGATCAGCTCCATGGCATCGTCCGACTGAACCAGAGGTGCAATTGCCCTGGTGCTGTCCAGCCGGTCACGCTCAACAATCTGGGTTTCAAGTTCACTGAGAGCAGGCACGGAATGACCCCGCGATTGCAGATCGCTGGCGCGCCGTCGAGCCCGCTCCGCGGGAGTCGCTGTCAGGAAAACCTTGAGCTCCGCATCAGGAAACACAGCCGTTCCGATGTCACGGCCTTCAGCAACCAGTCCTCCATGCTCGCCAAGTCGCTGCTGTTGGCGTGTCAGAAGTGCCCGCACGCAGGAATGGGCAGCAACTTTTGAAACCGAGCCGGTGACCCTTGGATCGCGGATGGCTTCTGTGACATCCCTGCCGTTGATGCAAACGGTCTGCACACCATTCCGCAGCGGTGATAGGTCCACCTCCAGGCCTTCCAGAAGCACCTCAACAGCCTCGGCATTGGCGGGGTCAGCTCCATGTTCCTGTACCCAAAGGGTCACGGCTCGATACATGGCGCCGGTGTCGAGATACAGCAGCCCCATGCGTTCAGCGAAGGCCCTGGTGACCGTGCTCTTCCCCGCACCGGCAGGACCGTCGATGGCAACGATTGGGGCACGGGTCATGACGAAGACGTGATCGATCAGGCGAGTGGCGCCACAGCGGACAGCGATCGCAAGCAGGCGCAAGGACTGCTCCGAGGCCGCAGGCTGCAGTGTGGAGGGATCCACAACCTCTACATACTCCACCTCCAGTCCGACCTTTTCGAGCTGATGCCTGAGGCCTGTCAGAACATCAGCTTGATCAGCCTGGCTGCGCTGAAGCTCTGTCGCCGCATCACGCAGAGCCGCTCCGATCGAGGTCGCCATGGAACGCTGCTTAGGAACCAGGTAGCGATTGCGCGAGCTTGCAGCCAGACCGTCCGGCTCTCGAACCGTTGCACATCCCCTCACCCGCACAGGCAGGCCGAGGTCAGCCACCAGCCGCCTGAGAATGACGAGTTGCTGCCAGTCTTTTTCACCCAGCCAGAGCTGCCGCGGCTGGACCAGCGCCAGCAGGCGACTGACCACGGTGCAAACTCCATCGAAATGGCCTGGACGCAGGGGGCCACACAAACCCGACTGCAATGTTGATGGCGCCTGAAGCTTCCAACCCGCAGCGACCCCATCCGGATAAATCTGATGGTCATCGGGACACCAGAGCGCTGCTGCTCCGGCTTGCTGAGCCAGAAGGCAGTCAGCTTCAAAAGATCGGGGGTAACAGTCAAAATCCTCTCCATCACCGAACTGCAGAGGATTGATGTAGAGACTCACCAGCACCGAGCCTGGGTGAGCAGATCCAGCGACGGCCCGCTGGATCAGCCGAGCGTGACCTTGATGCAGCCCGCCCATCGTGGGAACGAAATCCACCGGACCAGGTTGTGATGCACACCAGGCACGGAGTTCAGAGCTGGACCGGAGAACGCAAAAACTCAGCGAAGCACCTCAAGGCGGACTTCTGCGATGCCACTGCGCATCAAACCCAGTTCGCGCGCTGCGCCATGAGCCAGGTCAATCACCCTGTCGCCAGCGAATGGACCACGATCATTGATGCGAACAACGGCTCTACGTCCGTTCCAGAGATTGGTCACACGAACTTTTGTCCCGAAGGGCAAGGTGCGGTGAGCAGCAGTCATCGTTCCCGGTCGGAACACCTCCCCGTTGGCGGTGCGATTGCCGTAAAGACCAGGTCCATACCAACTCGCTTCACCCGAATGTGTCGAGATGACAACCGGTCCGGAAGGCATGGGCGGTTGGGGCGGAGTCGGTGGCGCGACAAAAGCTGGCTCGGCGACGGCTGAGGCCGGAACAGCCGGGGCAACCGAGCCGGATTCGCTGCTCTCCACAGCAGAGACCGGTTCCGTAGGCAGCACCAGCTCCATGGGATCAGTGATCTCGAATCCATCCAGGTCTCTGGCAAGAACCGGATACAAAGCCAGCCCCGTCAGCGAAATCCCGGCTGCAGCAGTGATGGCGGGTAGAGAGCGAACCATTCGGTAGATCAGACAGCGGAGAGAGAAAACATCTGCTTGGCCCCACAAGGCCACACGTTGCAGCGACCAGATCCTCGGGTCGGCCACCGTAAAAATCTCCAGCGGCTTGCAGTGACGCCGGTGACACCGAAACATCAAGGGCCTGTGCCGGGAGGACTGCCCTGAGAGAGCGCAGCGACTGGGCTGAGAAGGCATCACTCAGCACGGCCATTGATCAGCCCAGGCAATCCGAACGACAAGCCCAGCTGATCACCGCAAGACCGGTGGACACTGCGTCACATCCGCAGAGCCCGACGGTCTGCTCGCGAGGGGGGAGGATCATGGCAGAACCCCTGGAGCTGATGGACTACCGAGCCGCAGGTGTGGACGTGGAAGCCGGACGGGCTTTCGTGCAGCGAATCAAATCCGGAGTGGAGGCCACCCATCGCCCGGAGGTGGTGGGAGGACTGGGTGGTTTTGGCGGCATGATCCGGCTGCCTCAGGGGATTAAACGTCCACTTCTGGTGTCAGGAACTGACGGCGTCGGCACCAAGCTGGAACTCGCCCAGGAACATCACAGCCATCACAACGTGGGGATTGATCTGGTCGCCATGTGCGTCAACGACGTGATCACCAGCGGCGCTGAACCTCTGTTTTTTCTCGATTACATGGCCACTGGAGCCCTGAGTGCTGATGCCATGGCCACCGTTGTTGAAGGGATCGCCGATGGCTGCCGACAGAGCGGATGCGCACTGCTCGGTGGAGAAACCGCTGAGATGCCCGGTTTCTACCCTCCTGGCCGCTATGACCTCGCAGGCTTCTGTGTCGCCGTTGTTGACGAGGACGCGGTCATTGATGGCAGCAGGGTTCAGGTCGGCGATCGCATCCTGGGAATCAGCAGCAGCGGTGTGCACAGCAATGGCTTCAGCCTGGTGCGCAAAATCCTCGAAACATGCGGCGTTTCGGCTGAAACACGCTTCGGCTCCGATGATCAGCCTCTTGTCAAAGCACTTCTGCAGCCGACCCATCTGTATGCGGAACTCGTGAAGCGACTGCTCGCAGCAGACATTCCGATTCACGCGATGGCTCACATCACGGGAGGTGGGATTCCCGAGAACCTGCCTCGCTGCCTGCCGGAGGGCACGATCGCCAGGGTTGATGGAACAAGCTGGCCACGTTCAGATCTGTATGCCTGGCTTCAGTCGCACGGCGAGATCAAGGAACGGGATCTCTGGCACACCTTCAACCTGGGAATCGGCTTCTGCCTGGTGCTTCCTGAGCAAGGCATCAAGTCAGCTCGAAATCTCTGTGAAAATCAGGGATTCCAGGCGTGGGAGATCGGGGAGATCCTTGTTGAGACGGACCAGCACAACACTCCTGTGCTTGGACTTCCGGCCTGAACAAATCCTGCATCCAACAATCTCCAACAGCTGAACGCTGAGGCGCACTGAGGCCATGGAGTCCCGTTATCCTCCGGTCAGACAGATCGATCTCCTATCGATCAATGCGTCGCGACATACGCCCCGGTAAGACATGCCATTTGATAGGCCTCAGCGCACAACCCGACGCCGCTCATCGGCGGGTCCCACCCCACCGAGGCGTCCTGTCGGAGCTGGCTATGAGAAGAACGGAGTTCACCGTCAGGTTGGAGCCAGGCCGACATTTCTCGCACTGAAAGACCACGGCAAGGTCTTTGTCGCTGATATGCCTTTCCTCTCCGACGGGCAACTGGCCAACATCAGCAAGGAAGCCGGGGAGGTTCTGTTGAGCCTGGAGAGACGCATCAGCGAGCTGGAGCAGGTGCAGGGCGACAGAGACACACTGATCAAAGCCTGCACGAAGCGGGATGTCACCCATCGCTTTCTGAGGGCGATTGAGGACGAGCAGCAGCAGCGCCGGGACAATCCCGCCATCCGCAGCGCAGCGAGTGAGTCGTTGCCGCGAACATTTCTTGAGATTGCACGGCACCGTCTGCCCGGTGCAACCTTTGATTCTCTGCTTCAGGAAGCTCTCGCAGCCTGCGAGCAGTCGACGGAAGAACCTGCCACCAAATCCAAACCACCGCTCAAGGTGGTGACTCTGCAAGCACAGACATCATCGTTGCCGGTTGTGGTCAGCCCGGACCCGGAACCCAGTGATCAGGCGCTCTGAAAAGGGTTGTCCGGCATCCGAACCGGACACTCCAGGCTGAGCCGGTCAAGCTGAAGCCGTTCCTGATCTGAAAGCTCCCAGCTGAGCGCCTGACGGGCATCCTCAACCTGATCCGCTCTGCGGAATCCGGGGATCGGGCATGTGCCATGAGCCCGACACCAGTTCAGGGCCACCTGCACCTGGCTGACGCCGCGTTCACTCGCCATGTCGGCCATCGCCTGACGCAACGGACGTGATCCAGGCAGGAGACGACGAAACAGACCCGAGCGCAACAATGTCGTGTTGCAGGGAGTCCAGTCAGGCCGTCGCGCCAAAACTCCCAGCGCAAGCGGGCTGTAGGCCAACACCTCAACTCCGAGGCTTCTGCAAGCGTCAAGAATGCCGCCGGCCTCGAGCGGTCCGGGAGCCAGCAGGGAGAACTGGACTTGCACGCTGACCAGCCGTATGCCCCGGCTTGCCAGATGATCGTGCAACAGCCTCAGGCGCTCGGGGCCGACATTGGAAAGACCGAGCTCGCGGACTTCACCCTGCTCCACCAGATCAGCGAGCCCATCGAGAAGCGGGCGCTCCTGCCAGGGGGCATAACGGGCTGTGCTCCAGTGAAGCTGGACACGATCGAGCTGGCCCCTGAGGCGCTGACGACTGGCCTGGAAAGCCTTCAGCAATCCGCGACGGCCGAGCCGCCAGGGGAACGGAGCCAGCTTGGTGGCCACAACAAGTTTGGTTCGGGAAAGGGGGTCCAACGCGTCAAGACACTGGCCCAGAAGCTCTTCACTCCGGCCGTTCAGACGACCTGTGCCATAGGAATCAGCCGTGTCCACAAGCTGCAGTCCTGCAGCAACGGCTGAGGTGAAGGTCGCCCTCAGATCTGAATCGTCTCTCTCAGGGCGGTAGCCCCAGAGCAGCTGGTTGCCCCAGGCCCACGTTCCGAATCCGATTCCTGTCACAACGCGCCGAGGATCGCTTCACGCCATGATCGCTTTAGTACGGCCCAGTCAATGTCTCCCTCCGCTGCCGAGACAGCTCCCAATCGGGGAGAGAAGGCCAATGCGAAGGGTTCAGACAGCCCTGCCGGAGAGGATCGGATTCTTTGCGGCCACTGTGGTCGAACCGCCAGAAACGGCATCAGCTGCATCGGCATGTGCGTGGCCGACAGCGACTATTGACGTGGCACGCTCTCTGCCGATTCAAGGCAACGGTTTGATCGCCTTGGCGCTGCTCGTTGGAATCGGCTGTCCAATGTCTGCTCACGCCGGAATCGAACCCTTCACGGGTCGACATCAGACCACCAGCAGCGACTGCCGGTTCATGGCAACGACAGGAAAAGAGCAGGCCTGCAGAGTGGTCCAGATTGATGGCCTGACAGCCACGATCCTCAGCCTGCGTTTCGTTGGAGCGGGAGAGCGTCCCGGCTCCAGTCAGAGACTCACTTTTGTGGTTTCGTCAATGTCAAGCCCGACTCTGCTGAACTGCAATCTGGGCAGATGCCAGCTGGGGACTGACAGCTGGAAAGGCAGAATCAACAGTGTTTCCGAAGTGCGCTACGACGCCGATGGGCTTGCTGAAGGTGTGCCGAAGGCCTGGGCTGTGAGAGAGGGAAACTGCAGGGTTGAGGCTGGACGCATTGCCTGCCGTACCGAGGTACCTGGAGGGGGACAGATCAGTGCAGAAGCAGAACTCTGACCATCCGGGCCAGGTGATGAAAACGAAGGCGGCACCCAGATTCGAACTGGGGATAAAGGATTTGCAATC
>CAYWOE010000042.1:0-8936 GCA_964459855.1 uncultured Synechococcus sp.
GCGTAGGTGCTCTTGCCAAGGCAGATGACCGTGATGTTGGCAGGCACCTTCATCTTTTCCAGTGCGACGCCCAGTCCATAGGAATGCGCCGGAAGGATGAAATAGTCACCATCCTCATCACGGTGAAGCTCGGTGGGTTCGAGATTGCCGGGATTGAACCGCTTGGGGTTCATCACGGTTCCGGGCACATGCTTGAAAATCAGAAATTCCCGGGGCGACAGACGCAGGTCGTAGCCGTAGGAGGAACATCCGAAGCTGAGAACAGGTGCCTGCTTCTGATCGGGGTCAAGGTGGCGAACCAGGCCTTTCTGGAATGGTTCGAGCATGCCCGCCGCGGCCTGTTCAGTGATCCAGCGATCGTTCTTGAGCATCAGAAACCCCTGCGCAGTTCCGTCACCTGATCCGCAAGACCCATCAGAGATTCAGGGATCGAGGGGCCTGTGATGATCACATCCATGGAACCAGGTCGGGCATCCAGGCTGTCACGGACCTCAGCTTCGTCGAGATAACCAAGCGCAATGGCCAGCCCGAGTTCATCCAGCACCAACTGATCGAGATCACCGCTGGCGAGGTGGCGGCGGCAGACCTGCCAGACCGCCTGCACAGCTTCAACAGACATGGGTTCGGATGAACTGGCAGGGGCTGACAAACAGCCCATCACCGCAGGTCTCATCCAGACCATGCGATCACAGAGGGTGATGGCGGCATCAGGCCCCTGAGCGACTCCGCCCTTGAGAAACTGCATCACGGCAACGCGACTGCCTAGCCCGGCTGTGCGCAGAGCCTGACTGAGCACCATGCCGAAGCTGCCTCGATAGGGAGCGGTGTGCACCTGCAGCTGCCCTTCAGGAACCACCAGATGCAGGGGTTGCGGCGGTTCGAGCGATGGCAGCGAATGCAAGCCGGCGCGATTCAGAGCCCGATGATCTTCAGCACCCTGCTCGCGGGATTGATGGCTTGGGCTCAGGCTTGCTGTCATCTCTCTCAGGGTCGTCTTGGCCGACATCAAACCGGCCTCGCGGATTTTGAATCTAGCGGCGAAAGCGCAAATCACAATCCCTTTGACACCATCCCTGGTGTCTCTGCGCCAACTGGCAGGCTCAACATGCCGACTTGTTTTCCCATGAGCGAGACCCAGCGCAATGACGGCCGCCAAGCCGCGGACCTTCGCCCCTTCTCGATCGACTGGGATCCCATGGGATTTGCCCTGAGCTCCGTGATCGTGCGCACCGGGCGCACCAGCGTGCTGTGCAGCGTCTGCCGGGAAGATGGCGTCCCCCGCTGGCGGCGCGATCAGGGGCTCGGGTGGCTGAGCGCCGAGTATCGCCTGCTGCCGGGATCCACCCCTGACCGTCAGAGAAGGGAACTGATGAAGCTGTCAGGACGAACCCAGGAGATCCAGCGCCTGATCGGCCGCAGCCTGCGTGCCGCTGTCGACATGAGTGCGCTGGGGGAAAACACGCTGCTCATCGACTGCGATGTGATCCAGGCGGATGCAGGAACCAGAACCGCAGCCATCACCGGCTCCTGGCTCGCACTCGCAAAAGCCTGCGAAAGGCTGCTTACTGAGGGCCGCCTCAGCACCAATCCAGTGATCAATCAGGTGGCAGCAGTCTCTGTGGGACTGATCGAGGGGCATCCTCTGCTTGACCTGGACTACAGCGAAGACAGTCGGGCCGATGTCGACCTCAACGTGGTGATGAACAATTCCGGCGATCTGCTCGAACTTCAGGGCACCGCGGAAGGAGCGCCATTCAGCCGTCAGCAGCTGAACAGCCTGCTGGACCTTGCCGAACCAGGGCTACGGCAACTGATGGCTGCACAGCTGGATGCACTGCATGGAAACTGAGCCGAAAGAACCGTGTTCGTTGCTACAGGGTGAGCGCTCATCGCTCCTTAACTTCCCCGCATTGATGCATTGGTCATGGCCGAAGTGATGCGCGGCTTCAGCCGAACTGTTCCCCAGCCAGGGCGATCAGCGGAAACAAGCCTGACCAATGCGCCCAACCCTTCCAGCCGCACCCTGCTGGAGGTGATCCGTGACCTGGAAGGTGCCAGCACCGAAATGGTCGAGCGCAACAAGACGATCTTTTTCCCTGGCGACCCGGCCGAACGCGTGTATCTGATCCGGCGGGGAGCTGTCCGTCTCTCGAGGGTTTACGAATCGGGCGAGGAGATTACCGTCGCTCTTCTCAGAGAGAACAGCCTGTTCGGTGTTCTCTCACTGCTCACGGGACATCGCTCCGATCGCTTCTATCACTCGGTGGCCTTCACAAGAGTGGAGATGGTCACAGCACCGGCGAGCTCGGTGCGCCAGGCCATCGAAGCGAACACCAGCGTGGGATTGCTTCTCCTTCAGGGTCTCTCCAGTCGGATTCTGCAGACCGAGACCATGATCGAAACTCTCACACACCGGGATATGTCATCGCGGCTCGTGAGTTTTCTGCTCGTTCTGTGCAGGGATTTCGGCATGCCCGGCTCCCAGGGCATCACCATCGATCTGCGTCTGTCTCATCAGGCCATTGCTGAAGCGATCGGGTCCACACGCGTGACGATCACAAGGCTGCTGGGCGATCTGCGCAACTCTGGGCTGGTGGAAATCGATCGCAAGAAGATCACAGTTCTGGATCCGATTGCACTGGCCAAACGCTTCAGCTAACCCGCGACAGGTGAAGATGGGCAGCACCTTCAGAGCCCGCCGCATGTTTGACCGTCCGTGACCGGCTGGGTGCTGCTGCTGTCCCTGCTCATCCTCGGAGGGGTGCTGTCCACCCTTGGTGATCGACTGGGTTCAAGGGTCGGCAAGGCCAGGCTGAGCCTTTTCGGCCTTCGCCCACGCCAGACGGCCGTGGTGATCACGGTGCTGACGGGGAGCCTGATCAGCGCCCTCTCGCTTGGCCTGATGTTGCTGGTGAGCCGTCAGCTGCGCGTCGGACTTTTTGAACTCAATGACCTCGAGGCACGCCTGCGCAGCAGCCGCTCGGATCTGAAGGGAAGCCGCAGAGCTCAACGCAGGGCCCGCCAACAGCTCGAACAGGCTCGCGCCGATGAGATCGAGGCCAGAAAGATACTGTCTGACGCCCAGCAACGGGCCATTGAACTGCGCAGCACGCTCAAACCCCTGCAGGATCAGACCCGCCGGCTCGAGGCGGAGCGCCTGAGGCTCAGCCAGGATGTGCGCAACCGTGATGCGGAAATCCAGCGCACGGATGATGAACTGCGGGCCGTGCGTGAGCGCATCAGCTCCGGTGAAGCCGAGCTGCAGCAACTGGAGGAGAACCTGCTGGCTCTGCGCCGTGGGGATGTGGCCATCAGCAGCGGTCAGTCTCTGGCCACCGTCACCCTCAAACTTGATCGTCCTGATCAGGCCCGGCAGGTGATTGACCAGGTTCTGAGAGAAGCCAATCTGCAGGCTTTTCAGAAGGTTCTGCCTGGGCAGGCGCCGGACCGTCAGATCATCCTCGTTCCCCGCCAGGACATTCAAAGACTGGAACAGGCCATCCGAAAACCAGGCACCTGGGTGGTGGTGCTGCGTTCAGCGGCCAATGTGCTGCGTGGCGAGCAAGTCGTTTACGCCTTCCCGGATGTGCGTCCCAATGTGGCGATCACCATCGAAGGTGAAGTTCTGGCCAGAACAGCTCTTGCCAGGGAAGAGACCAGTCCTGAGGCCATTCGGAACCGCATCAACCTGCTGCTTGCCTCCACACTCGCTGAGGTGCGCCGACGAGGGTCGCTCAGTCAGGGACTGCAGTTTGATGCCAATGCCTTCAACACTCTCGCCAGAGAGCTGACCGACCGCAGCAGTGGCCGGGTTGAACTTGAGGCGGTCGCCCTGCGCCGCAGTGAAACCGCGGATCCTGTGGCCATCGAACTGCGCCCGAGCCGCAGATTTCGTTCAGCACCGCAGCTCCGGGACGACATGCCATGACCCGGGTGGTCTCTCTTGACCCAGGACGCAGCAAGTGCGGCCTGATCCTCGTCGACTGCGACAGGCTCTGCGTGATCGAAGCTCGTGTGATCGCAACCGAGGCTGTGCTGGGCACCCTGGAACAGTGGAGGTTGACCGCTCCCATTGAACGGCTGGTGCTGGGAAACGGCACAGCCAGCGACAGCCTGAAGCGACAGCTGCCTGCAGATCTTCCCGTCAGGCTGGTGGATGAGCGTGGAACCACACTGAAGGCCCGCAGGCGCTACTGGCAGCTTTGGCCCCCCCGGGGGTGGCGGCGTTTCATTCCGGAGGGTCTGCTGTTGCCGCCCACAGAACTGGATGCCGTGGCAGCCCTGGTGATCCTGGAATCGGATCTTGGTCGGAACCTCGCTTGGCCTGGGCCAGCTCCGATCAGAATCGGGCCCGAACGGTGAAGCTGTAATCGCCGCCGGGCTCCAGCCTGTAGTCGGATTTCACAAGAAAACGAAGCAACGCGTCCTGAATCAACGCTCTCCCGAGTGATGGCTCCACGCTGAGCTCACCCCGATCAAAGAACCAGTGAAATGTCCAGGTGAAACCACCGGCCTGAACCTCTCCCTGCAGACACTGATCTCGGAAGCTGTGATGGTGCACCCGGAGATGGGCAGTGGTGACGGGCAGAGGAGCCATCAGACCGGATCGCTCTCAGCAGCAGGGGCAAGATTCACTCCATTGATGGCGTTCCCGGCCCGGTCCAGGCCTTGTCGCTGGATCCGATCAAGCCCCGACACGACTTCCCGGAGCACCTCCTGGAGAAGAGGTTCCTCCGCACGGTTGAACTGACCCAGAACGTGGGACACGGTTCGGGCACGACGTTCCTCGGGATTGCGCCCGGGGGCTCCGATTCCAATGCGAAGACGGGCGAACTCCTGGGTCCCGAGATGCTGAATGGTGCTTTTGAGGCCGTTATGACCGCCGGCACCACCGCCTGCTCTCAGTCGCAGCCGTCCCAGCGGCAGGTCCATGTCATCCACGAGAACGATCAGCTGATGGATTCCCAGATCAAACCAATCGAGTGCTGCTCGGATCGACCGACCACTCTCGTTCATGTAGGTCGTTGGCATCAACAGCCTGAGACGATCGCCGCCGGAGCCGACATCAGCGAGATCAGCCTGAAGTCTCGACATCGCCTTGAACCTGCTCCCCTCACGACTGGTGAGCAGCTCAAGCGCCATGAATCCAACGTTGTGCCTGGTCGCAGCATATTTTTCGCCAGGGTTGCCAAGGCCGACCACCAGACGGAGGTCACCGCTTTCGATCACCGGTCAGTCCTCAGCAACCTTGGATGATGACGCTGGCTCCGACGATTCGGACGAAGGGGGGAGATCTTCGGGCTCCGCCATCGCCTTGCTGATTTCACGTTCGAATTCCTTCGAAGCTGTTTGAAAACCCTTGAGAGTCTTTCCGAGGGTCCGTCCAAATTCAGGCAGGCGCTTGGGGCCGAACACCAGAAGCGCTACCGCTCCGATGACGGCCATCTCAGGGAGACCAATGCCGAAGATGTTCATGGAAAACGTTGGGCGGGCCGGATCAGGCGCCGCCGTTCCAGTTCACATTGATTCCCTCAAGGATCAGCGACTGGTTGTAGAGCTGAAGGATCACAAGCAGGAAGACCAGAAACAGCACCATGAAGATGCCCATGACAGGGGTGGTTCCCCAGCCGGGAACGACCTTGCCGTACTCGGAGTTCAGCGGACGGAGCAGATCGCCCAATCGAGTGCGTTGTGCCATAGCGGCCCTGAGGTCTCGGGTGAAGTTCAGTTCCGATACTGTAAGGGTCCCGGCCCTGAAGAGGGCCGATCCTGTCGATAGATGTTATGGAAAGCTCCTCCCCGGCGCTGTCGGTATCGATTGCCGTGCTGACAGCCCTGTTCGGACTCACCGGTTTTGGTGTCTACACCGCCTTCGGTCCGCCGTCGAAACGGCTGGACGATCCCTTTGACGATCACGACGACCACTGAGACGACCGCGGAATCAGTCGAATTTCCCTGATTGCCCCAGGGGGAATCGACACCGAAGCTCCGTCTCCCTGAATCCACCAGCCCTCAGCTCCAGGCGTCCAGTTGATTCTTGCGCCGCCTGGATTGAGCACCTGCAGCACCACCGTGCCCCTGTCTGCATCATCCGACATGTCGGGTTGCATGCAGATCGGGATGAGCGCTGCCGGAAGGGCGGGAAATCCCTGCCATCGTGCTGTGCAATCAGCCGGACCAAGCCATCCGGGCTCACGAAAGTGAATCGCCTCCTGAGCGAGGCCATCGCGATACCAGTCGTTTGACAACGGCATCAATGCAATGCGGTGACGATGCTGTCGATGATCCGCTGATGGATCAGGCCACGTCGGCCCGCGCAGCAATGAAATTCCAAGTTGGTGGGAATCGGCATCAACACCCTGCGGACCATCGAGCAACACGCCAAGTCCACCACCGGGGGCATTCCATTCACTGGCCAGCCAGGAGATCACCGGCACCTCCCAGCGGGCCTTCTCCCAGGCAGTTCGAGCAATCGCAGGGCGCGAGATCACTCCGCCGCTGGTGTCCGCAGCCCAGCGCAGCGCCGGCCGGGCGAGGGGACAGCTCAGGCGGAGGAGTTCATGGGTCTGACGCCAGTCAACGGTCAGCTGAAGCTCCAGGTAAGGGCTGTCGGCTCTGAGCAGCACATCCATGCGCATCGAGCTGTCTCCGATCGAGCGGCGCAGGATGACCCTCGCCACCAGCGGGCCCCTCTCAGCCAGCTCCAGCACCCAGTCGCCGGTGATCGGCAGCTGATGCTGCGGGTAATCCGCGGCTAGATCCCAGGCATCCCAGAACTCACCACGGTCGCCATAGCGCCTGAGTTGCAGTGGTGCCGAAAGCTGATCAACACCCCGAAAATCCTGCAGGCGGATCAGCCCCCTCCTGTCGAGCTCCACCGACAGGCGACCGTTGGCAAGGCGCCAGCTCTGCTCGGCAATGACCTGCACCTGCACGGGATCACGCACAACCGGATCAATGTCAGAAACCCTTTCTGCATCTGCACGACACTCAAGAGGCAGTGCCACAACCCCCTTCGCCACCGGCAACTGCACCCAGAGATCGCCGCCCGGAGCCACCTGTGACGGCAGATTCGTCCCTTCACAACGCCACTGACCTGACGGCAGACGCACCAGTGGCGACCAGCGCTGCAGGGGCTGAAGGCCGCACCAGGACCAGCGCTGACAGCTGATCTCCGCCTCTGAGTCAGCCGTCGCTGCTCGCCTGATCAGCTGATGCACACCGGCAGTGCGCGCCCTTGCAGCACGTCGTCGGGCAACACGCCATTGCGACTCGGCCTGATCAAACACCTCAGGAATCGATGTTCCCGGAAGGATGTCGTGGAACTGCTGGAACAGAAGCACCGGCCAGTCTCTTGCCTGCGCAGCGTCAGCCCCCAGAGCCGCCAGAAGATCCACCTCCCTCAGCAGCCGCTCCAGAGTGCGGTTATGCCGTTTCTGATCCGGACGTGACGTGGCGCAGCCCCGATGCAATTCGAGATAGAGCTCATCCCTCCAGACGGGCAAGGACGGCTTCAGAGGCTCCAGCTGCTTGAGATACGCACGAACCGTGCCCGCTCTGCGCGGAACGGTCTGAGGCTGGTTGTCCCAGAGCTGCATCTCCTCGAGCATTTCCCTGGTCGGCCCTCCGCCGTGATCACCGACACCGGGCAACCACAGCGCCTGATCCACACCGGTAGCGGCTTTGAAACAAGTCTGCTCCCGCTGCATGGCCAGTGGATCAGCGTCCGTGCCGATGCCCGGCAACATCAAAGCCAGCAACTCCGCTCCACCACGGCTTCGCCAGCGAAACAGACGGTGAGGGAAGGCATTGGTTGCATTCCAGGCGAGCTTATGAGTGCAGAACCAGCGAACACCCGTGGCATTGGCGACGGCGGGAAGCCCGGACGCGAAGCCGAAACTGTCCGGCAACCAGGCCAGATCGTGACTCCATTCTGGGAATTGTCTGCGGCTGGTGTTCTGGCCCAGAGCGAATTGCCTCCAGAGCGAGGCCGTGCTCACAAGAACACAATCGGTTTCAACCCACGGGCCGTTGATGGGCTCCCAGCGCCCCAGTCGGCTGGCTTGCTGAATCCTGGCGAAGAGCGCTGGACGATGACGTTCCATCCACTCGTACAGAGCCGGTGTGGAATGAGCGAAATGCAGCTCAGGGAAGAGCTCCATCAGATTCAGAGCGGAGCGGAACGTTCGTTCAGCCGCCTGCCATGTGTCGGCGACAGGCCATAACCAGGCCAGATCCAGATGGGCATGACCCACCCAGTGCACTTCGCCTGTGACTGGGGTCAGCCCGGCGAGGTGGTGATGAACCTGAGAGGCCGCTTTCTCTGACAGGGGATTGCTTACAAGCCAGGACTCAGGCATCGACTCCGCGTCGATACCAGCCAGGTCGAGGGCCTGTGGGAGCAGACATCCCTGGGGATCCTGTGCGGGGACCCTGGGTTCTCTGACCAGCTCACTTTCGATCAGGGCACCGTCGTCATGGCAGGGACTGCGCAACTCCAGAACGACCCTCAACCCTGCTCCGTGCATCCAATCGACCGGCAACATCCAGCGACAACGGGTATCGAACAGATCCCCTTGATGAACGAGAACCCCATCCACCCAGAGGCGCACCTGGTCTGCCCACCAACTGAGCACGAGTCGTTCCCGGCAGTCCTGACTGTGTTCCCACTGCTCCGGCCAGGTGATGGTCTGCTCGATGCGCAACCAGACACCGCCCCTCGGCCAGATCAGCAATCCACGCTTCGCCCAGTCGGGCCGATGCAACGCCCCCCAGGGTTCCTCCAGGACGGAATGGCGGTGTGAATCACCGCAACGATGCCAAGAAGAGAGCAAATCCAGGCGGCTGCGACTTCGAAACGTTTCAATCCACGCCAATCGCCGGGGCTGGAGAGGGGGCTGCATCGTGATCTCACAACCTTGACCCATAAGATGATG
>CAYWOE010000043.1:0-8857 GCA_964459855.1 uncultured Synechococcus sp.
GCTGGGTTCGTGCCCGTGTCATTCGCGTCAAATCCGGAGGACGTGTGGTCGTGCAAAGCGATCAGGGCCGTGAGTTCACTGCTCGTGGCAATCAAGTCCGTCTGATTGAGCCCGCAGGTTTCCGTCCCTGAGGCCGGCTGGTTCAGTCCCTTCAGGGGATCAGAGAGCAAGGCCGGTGGCCGAGGCCACCGGTTTTTTATGTGGCCTGAGATTGCACTCAGACCACGTCGTGTTGGGATCACAACCAACGCTCATTGCGAAGTCCGGGTCAATGCGTTCCGAATCCGAACTCGCCATGAACCTGATCACCGCGCGTATTGACGGAGGGCAGGGCAACAGTCGATACTTTCGAAGTCGCGTAAGTGACGCAGATCAGATTCCAACGGACGAGCACCGTCGATCTGAATCCGATCTGGGACCGTAGTTCAACCGGTTAGAGCACCGCCCTGTCACGGCGGAAGTTGCGGGTTCGAATCCCGTCGGTCCCGTTCCTCATCCCGAGCCACACCATGGTGCGTGTTCGCCTGGCCCCGAGTCCAACAGGGACTCTCCACATCGGGACGGCCAGAACAGCGGTCTTCAACTGGTTGTTCGCCCGCCACGAGAAGGGTCAGTTTCTGCTGAGAATCGAGGACACCGACAGGGAGCGTTCCAGGCCGGAATTCACCGCCAACATCCTTGAGGGCCTTGCATGGCTTGGGATCGACTGGGACGAAGATCCCACGATTCAGAGCGAGCGGGTCGATGAGCACCGTTCGGCCATTCAGACCCTGCTCGAGCGAGGCCTCGCCTATCGCTGTTATGCCAGCGAGGAGGAGCTCGCGGCCATGCGCGAGCTGCAGAAAGCGGAGAACAGGGCCCCCCGTTACGACAACCGACATCGCAACCTCACGGCGGAGCAGCAGGCGTCATTTCAGGCTGAGGGGCGCGAAGCCGTCATCCGCTTCCGCATCGATGACAGTGAGGAGATCCGGTGGAGCGACCTCGTTCGCGGTCCGATGCAGTGGCGTGGAGCTGATCTCGGCGGTGACATGGTGATCGCCCGTCGGGCACCGGCCGATCAGATCGGCGATCCCCTCTACAACCTCGTGGTGGTCGTGGACGACGCCGCCATGGAGATCACCCATGTCATCCGAGGCGAGGACCACATCGCCAACACAGCCAAACAGCTGCTCCTCTACAGGGCACTGGAGCTGCCGGTGCCGGTCTTCGCCCACACCCCGCTGATCCTCAATGCGGAGGGGCGCAAGCTCTCCAAGCGTGACGGCGTCACCTCGATCAATGACTTCCGCTCCATGGGGTACACGGCGGAGGCGATCGCCAATTACATGACTCTGCTCGGCTGGTCCGTGCCCGAAGGGATGGAGGAACGCTTCACGCTCCAGCAGGCCGCTGCAGTGTTTGGTTTCGATCGGGTCAACAAGGCCGGTGCCCGATTTGACTGGGACAAGCTCAACTGGCTCAATGCCCAGGTCCTGCATGGACTCACCCCTCAGCAACTGCTTGACGCCGCAGCGCCTCTCTGGCGTGCAAAGGGATGGGGGCTACCGGACGATCCGAGCTGGGGGCTGGCCTTGTGCGAGCTGCTTGGCCCCTCGCTCACTCTGCTGGAAGACGCCGTGGATCAGGCGCAACCCTTCTTCGCTTGTCCTGAGCTTCAGGAGGATGGCCTCAAGCAGCTGAACGTTGATGGCGCCGGAAGCGCGCTCAATCAACTAGTGGAGTTGCTCGAGGCTGATCCATGGGATGGCACCGACAGCGCCAGGGCTCAGTCAATGCTTGCCGATGCCGCGACCAGAGCCGGCGTGAAGAAGGGTGTTCTGATGAAATCGTTGCGTGCAGCGCTGCTCGGCCGCCTGCAGGGACCGGATCTGATCACAACCTGGTCACTGCTGGCCAGGATCAGGCAGGATCTGCCCCGCTTGAAGCGCTGCCTCTCCTGAATTCTCAGGCTCCGACTGAATCAGACCCAGAACACGGGCCAGCGGCTGGGCGGTGAGCCCCTGCAGCCCCACAGTCATCAGGATGGTGAGAAACACCAGACCCTGAAGCCGGCCTGCCCCGAGGATCCCGGCTTGTTCAAGACGAATCGAAAAAAGAGAAGCCACAGCGGCTGTGACGATCCCACGCGGTGCCAGCCAGCCCATGAACAGACGCTGACGCCAGTCAAGTGGCAACCCGATCGTGGCCACTCCCACAGCCGCCGGTCGCACCAGCAGCATGAGCACCAGCACACAGCTCACACCGCCCCATCCCAGCGGACTGAGTTCAGCCCAGGACACATCAGCCGCGAGCAGTGGGAACAGCATCGTGATGGCCAGCCTTGCCAGTTCGCGGATCAGCTCGTCGAGCTGGGCCGCCTGCGTCGATGGACGACGGCCCACAACAACTCCGGCAGCAACTGATGCCGGCAGACCGGATTCCGGCAGCAGCCATTCGCAGATCGCGAACATGAGGAAGAGAACGCCGAGGGTCAGCTGCAGGCGCAACCCCACGGCATGCTCGGAGGGCAGACGCCTGAGCAGCTCGGCGAGCAGCCAGCCAACAGCAACGCCGATCAGAACACCGCCACCAAGGCGCGACAGAAGACCAATCGCCAGACCTCGCCAGCCGTAGAGATCGCCGAGCAGGAGCTCGAGCAGCAGCAGTGCCAGAACAGCTCCCACGGGCTCAAGCACAAGACCCTCGGCTTCGAGCACATCCCCGAGGGGGGAAGCCAGGCGGATCTGCTGGACGATCGGAGTGACAACCGTGGGGCCGGTCCCCAGCACGATGGCGCTGTAGACCGCTGCGACGGACCATCCCAGCCCGGCCAGCCAGTGGGCTGCAAGCATCCCCGCCCCCAGCGACAGCAACAGACGCAGCAGGGAAATCCTCAGCACGGTCGCCTTGATGGTGTCACCGGGCAGACGCAGATTCAGGCCGCCGTCAAACAGAACGAGACTGACCAGCAGGCCAACGGTTGTTTCAAGACCTTCGCCCAGGTCAAGTGGCTCCACCAGGCCAAGCCCGGACCGTCCGATCAGCAGACCCGACAGCAGCAGCAGCACGACCCCGGGGAGTCCTGACAGAGCGGCGAGCAATCGCGCACCCGCTCCGGCGAACACCGTGATGCCCCAGAGCAGTCCAAGCCTCTCAGGCGTCATCGATGGATGCGAATTGCGGTTCCACACGCACGCCGATCACCGCTTCAGGGCGAATCACCAGATATTCCCCTTCGAGATCCCCAAGAGGGACATTCACAAAAGCCTGGCCGCTCCCGCCGCTGGCCAGTGCCTGATACCACTCCTGAAAGGCCTCAAGAGTGGGGAAATGCACGACCTCTGTTTGACCTCCAGAGAGGTGAAGCGAAATCTTGTAGCGGCGTGGCGTGCGTGTCATCAGCGAACCGTACAGGCCCAGGGGGAAAGAAGCTTTCCTGCTGGCACATAAAGCGGATGACGCGGCTGGCCGTTGCGTGTGGTTCCGATGACCAGTGGCGGCCCCCCCTGAACACGCACGGCCAGGGCCTCCGCGAGCATCAGCTCCACATGCTGATCACGGGTATGCAGGGATCCGGCCTCACCCCAGCCCAGCCAGAGATCCCAGGAAGGTGAACCGGACCATCTCCCAAACCAGCTGCGCAGCACCTGATCGGAGCACCGGCCCACAGGATCCCGGCAACGACCCAGGGCAGCGGGCGAGGCGGAGATCCTCCCGAACAGATTGAGCACCACGAGCTGGTCATACCCCCAGTCGCGAGCGAAGGCCTGCAGACGTCTCAGCGTGGGGTCATCACGATCACCATCGGCCGTGGAAGGATTCAGACCAACAAACAGCAGCAGCCTCAAGCCATCGTCGCCGGAGGATCTGAGAACAGGACGATGCAGCTCCCAGCGGTAGAGACCGCAGGGACTGAAAGAAGCATCAGCTCTCAAGCAAGCCAAGAGCCGCTTCAAGAATCCTGCCGCTGGCTTGACCGTCACCGAAGGGATTCACGGCCCTTGCCATCTGCTCATACGCCTTCGGATCATCGAGCAGGCGAGAAGCTTCATGGTTGATTGAGTCACTGTCCGTTCCGATCAGTCGAGCGGTGCCGGCATCAACGGCCTCGGGACGCTCGGTCGTGCGGCGCAGCACCAGGACCGGTTTGCCAAGAGCGGGAGCCTCTTCCTGGAGACCTCCGGAATCGGTGAGCAGCAGGGTGCAGCCTTTCATCGCAGCAACCAACCGGTCGTAGTCGAGGGGCTCGCTCAGCACCACGCGAGGATGGTGACCGAGCAGTTTTCGCAATGGCTCCCGAACCGTCGGGTTGCGATGCAGGGGCAACAACAGAATCGTGTCCGGATGACTGTCAAGCACCTGAAGCATCCCCGCGGCGATGCTGTTCAGGCGCTCTCCCCAGTTCTCGCGACGGTGGACCGTGGCCAGGATCACGCGCTGATTGGCCCAGTCGATGGGCAGATCAGAGAGTGCCGGTGCCTGCTCAGCCATGCGCAGCAGCGCATCGATCACCGTGTTGCCTGTCACCATCACGCGACCGACCACACCGGAGGCGTTCAGGTTGGCTTCAGAACGCTCGGTGGGAGCGAAATGCAGCTGGGACACCTGGGAGATCAGACGGCGGTTGGCCTCTTCGGGGAATGGATCCAGAAGGTTGTCCGTGCGCAGTCCGGCCTCCACATGGCCGACGGGGATCTGTTCGTAAAACGCGGCAAGAGCTGCGGCGAAGGCTGTTGTGGTGTCGCCCTGCACCAGCACCAGCCCAGGAGGAAAAGCCTGGAAGTCATCGCGCAGGCCCTGAAGAGCTGCACAGGTGACATGGGTGAGTGTCTGCCGCGGTGCCATCAGATCAAGATCCTGATCCGCGCTGAGCCGGAAGAGGTCCATCACCTGAGTGACCATCTCGCGATGCTGACCGGTCAGGACAACCCGTGTATCCAGCGAGGAACAGGCACGGAATTCCTGGATGACTGGGGCAAGCTTGATGGCTTCCGGGCGGGTGCCAAGCACAATCGTGACGCGGGGCCTGGCAGCCATAAACCGAGAATTGGTTGCGAGATCCTAAGCGCGTTTGCTGCAGCTCTCTTGAAGCGTTCACTTGCCAACGGCACAGGTATGGCGAAGCTGAGCAGAGACGTCCGAGGATTGCGTGAGCCAGCCGATTTTTCCACCGGGCTTTCCCACCGGGGCCGTCGCCCCTCCCGGTCATCCAACACCACCCGCCTCCGAAGCGCTCAGCAAGGGTAAGGAGGAGACACCAGGCCAGACACCAAGCCTGGAACAGATCGTTCGCATCGCCCATGAGAAGGGGCATTCGGACGTTCACCTCGGCGTCGGTGAAGTTCCTCGATATCGCGCGCGAGGAGAGATGCTGACGACGGAGTGGCCCTGCTCAAGCCAGCAGACCTTCCAGCGCTGGCTCAGGGAAATCCTGACGCCGCAGCAGATCGATGATTTTCATCAGATCAAGGAATTCGATGGTGCCCATGCGTTTTCATTCGTGCGTGTGCGGATCAACCTCATGGATTCCCTGCGCGGTCCAGCGATGGTTCTGCGTCTGATTCCACAGACGATCCTGACCCTTGAGCAGCTGAAGCTGCCCGATGTTCTGCGTGAACTGTCATCACGACCCAAGGGGCTCGTTCTGATCACCGGCCCGACCGGATCCGGGAAAAGCACAACACTGGCGGCGATGATCGACTGGATCAATCGCAACCAGAGTCGCCACATCCTCACCATTGAGGATCCGGTTGAGTTCGTGCACGCGAGCCAGCGCTCGCTGATCCGGCATCGGGAGGTCGGACTGCACACCCTGAAATTTCACAACGCGCTCAAAGCGGCACTGCGGGAAGACCCCGACGTCATCCTTGTGGGAGAAATCCGCGACCAGGAAACCCTGAGCACGGCTCTGGAGGCCTCACAGACCGGGCACCTTGTGTTTGGAACGCTGCACACCAACTCGGCCGTCAAAACGGTGGAGAGAGTGCTCGGGATGTTTCCTCCGGAGGATCAGGAGAGCGTGCGTCGCTCTCTCTCGGAATCTCTGCTCGGAGTGATCTCACAGGGACTGATCCGCACCACGGATGGCAAGCGTGCTGCATTCCACGACATCCTGATCAACACAGAGGCATGCAAGGACTACATCCAGCGCGGCGCACTGGATGAGGTCGAGGAGATCATGGAACGCAGCGGTTTCGACGGCATGATCACCGCCAATCAGTGCCTGCAGAATCTTGTTGAGCAGGAGAGAGTTGAAGCCGATCAGGCTGTCGCGCAGAGCCTGAAACCCAACGAGCTGGCTCAGGCTCTGCGGGGCAGAGGATGACCCGACGCCGCTGTCATCAGGCGGAGGGCGCTGCTGAGGCGGAAACCCTGATCACGAAGAGGATTCCGAGAGAGACCGACAGACCGAGCATCGCCAGCCGTCCGTTCCAGATTTCAGCCTGGGGGGTAAACCCTCTTCTCCAGGCGTTCAGTTCACCGGAATCAACTTCCTCAACCTTGCCCCTCTGGCGAGTCTCAGCCTCGATCGACATCTTCGACATGCAGGTCGCGTCACCCTATGCATTGGATCTCAGAACGGCGGATTCGATTGATACAGAGGGGTGCAGTTTTCGAGAGCCCAGCGAGCTGAAACGCCAAGCGAAAGCGAACTTGACACCGGTTCGGATGTCAGACGACCCAGCGCAGCGGCACCAACCATTGCGGCGTTGTCGGTGCAGTAGGTGAGCGGTGCAAGGTGCACATCAACGCCCTGTGCGACTCCTCTTGCATGCATGCACTGACGCAAACACCGATTGGCGGCCACGCCACCGACCATCACCAGCGTTGACAGATCGAGATCGGCACAGCAGCGCAGACTGCGATCAACAAGCACATCCACGACAACCTGCTGAAAGCTGGCGGCCAGGTCCGCCAGTGGCAGCGGCCCGTCCCAGGTCCGGCAGGCGTCCACCTGACGCAGCATCGCTGTCTTCAGCCCACTGAAGGAGAAGTCGTAGGGGTAGAAACCTCCACCGGGTTTCGAGACACGGCCTTTCGGCAGGGAGAAACGGGCGGTGTCACCATCCACGGCTGCCGCCTGGATGGCAGGGCCGCCTGGATAGTCGAGCCCCAGAAGGCGAGCCACCTTGTCAAAGGCCTCGCCGGCGGCATCGTCATGGCTGCGCCCGAGGCGCTCCACCCCTCCGCCTGGGGCGACGTGAATCAGTTCCGTGTGGCCGCCGCTCACCAGCAGAACCAGATAGGGCGGTGCCGGAGGGGACTCCTCGAGCCGAACAGAGGCGAGGTGAGCCTCGAGGTGATGCACGGCAACAAACGGACGGTTGTGAAGTGCCGCGAGTGTGCGCCCTGTCACGGAGCCCACCATCAGAGCTCCGACAAGGCCGGGGGTGACCGTGGCTGCAACCGCATCCAGATCACTGATCGGCAGTCCGGCATCGTTGAGCACCTGGTCGATCAGATGGGGGAGGGCTTCCACATGCCTTCGGGAAGCGATCTCGGGCACGACTCCACCCCACTGGGCATGCTCCTCGATCTGGGAGGCAATACGATGGGAATGCACATGCAGGCGACCATCGCTGAGCTCCACAACGGCCGCGGCGGACTCGTCACAACTTGTTTCGAGGGCAAGCACCTTGGGCATCCAGGTCAACGGCCTCCACTACTGTCCATTTGATACATCCTGCCTCCACGGGGCAGGCTCAACAGCAATCGTTCCGATGCGTCGTTTCTTCGCCCTCGCGCTTTCGGCCCTGCTGGTCTTCGGCTTCGCTCCGATCGCCAGAGCTGATGTGGCAGGTCTGACCCCCTGTTCCGAGAGCCCGCGATTCCAGCAGCGTGCCAGTGCAGCATCAACACCCCAGGCCAAGGCACGCTTCGAGATGTACAGCAAGGCCTCCTGTGGTGAAGACGGTCTGCCTCACCTGATCGTTGACGGCCGCTGGAATCATGCCGGCGATTTCGTGCTTCCAGGGCTGATGTTCCTCTACATCACAGGATGCATCGGCTGGGCAGGGCGTGATTATCTCAAGACCATCCGTGGTCGCAAGGACCAGAACATGCTTGAGATTCAGCTGGATATGTCGCTCGCCCTCAGATCAGTCGTCAGGGCAGCCACATGGCCGGTGGCAGCCATTGCGGAGTTCAACAGTGGCAAGCTGACTGAAAGCGATTCAAACATCACGGTTTCACCCCGTTGACTTCAAAAACGCCCCTTCTTTAGAACTGCTCAGCGATGAAAAAGTTTCTTTCCACAGCACCTGTTGTCGCCGCCATCTGGTTCACGCTCACGGCAGGCATCCTGATCGAGTGGAACCGCTTCTTCCCCGACCTGCTGTTCCACCCGCTCTGATCACTCAGGGGTTGGTCAGCTGCATCAGGCGCTCGAGATCGCCAAGAGCGGTTTCGAGATCATCGTTGATCACCACGGCATCAAACTCCCCCTGTGCGGCGAGCTCTGTCCGGGCCCTCTCCAGCCGTTTCTGAATCGACACTTCCGATTCGGTCCCACGGCCCCGGATGCGCTGCTCCAGCTCTTCGACACTGGGAGGTGCGAGAAAAATCTGCAGGGCTTCGGGAAAGCTCTGACGCACCTGTCTGGCCCCCTCGAGTTCGATTTCCAGAAGCACGGATGTTCCGATCTGAAGTCTGTCCATAACCGGCTGCCGTGGTGTTCCGTAGCAGTTGCCGGCGAATTCAGCCCACTCCAGCAACCCTCCCCGACTGAGGAGAGCATCAAAGGATTCGCGTGAGTGGAAGAAGTAGTGAATCCCATCCTGTTCACCCTCCCTGGGTGCCCTGGTGGTGGCCGACACGGAGAGCCAGAGCTGAGGATGGCGAGCGAGCAGGCGTGTCACCAGAGTCCCCTTGCCAA
>CAYWOE010000044.1:0-8832 GCA_964459855.1 uncultured Synechococcus sp.
GCCAGTTTATCGCGGATGCGCGACCGGATGACACCCGGCGCGTCACCTTTTGCTGTCTGTGTGGGATCAATCACGGATCAGGCCCTTACGCTTTGGCGTCGCCACTTGGACTGAAACTGATGTCGTCCGACAAGCCCTCTGAAAAGCAGGCCCCTGCCGAATCCATCAATTCCGCTCTTCCGGCTCAGAGCGACAGCGCGGGCGTTGAAGCAGAACCGGAACAGATCGAAACAGCACCTGAGTCGCAAACCACAGCCGCCCAACCCGACCCTGTTCCTGCTGCACCATCGATCGCAGAACGCGTCAGTGTTCCTGCCCGGGTTTCAGCTGACAGCGAGTCCGAGGAAGGCGGTGAATGGGATCTGCTCTCAGACCGCGTCAAACAGTTTTTTGAGGCGAACAACCTCCAGGACCAGTGGCAGAGCCTTCGCCAGCCCCTGTTTCTGCTCGGCGGACTGATTGCCTTGATCTTGACGTTGAGGATCTATGGGGGAATCCTCGATGCCATCGCAACCGTTCCACTGGCGCCGCGCCTGTTTCAGCTTGTCGGCACGTTTTATGCCGCCTGGTTTGCAGCGACACGTCTGATTCGTGCCGAAGAGCGAAAGAAAATCTCAGCAAACGTGAAAGATCTCTGGAGCAGCCTGAGGGGAGGCTGAAAATCCTGAGCGGAAACGCCGCAACGAATGAAGCGCCGATTGGTAGCTTGATCCAACTCTGTTGGCATCTGCGGTGGATATTCAGCTCGGACGCTCCAAGGTTGTACGCCGGGCCTATGGCATTGATGAAATCGCCCTGGTGCCCGGTGGCAGAACCGTGGATCCGGAAGTGACCGACACCCGTTGGTCGATCGGAGGAATTGAACGTGAGATTCCGATCATCGCCAGCGCCATGGATGGTGTGGTGGATGTGGGAATGGCCGTCAATCTTTCACGGCTGGGTGCACTTGGCGTCATCAATCTGGAGGGAGTCCAGACCCGTTACGAAGACCCCAACAGCGTTCTCGATCGCATCGCATCCGTCGGCAAGGACGACTTCGTCCCGTTGATGCAGGAGATCTACAGCCAGCCGGTTCAGGAATCGCTGATCCGCAAACGCATACAGGACGTCAAAGCCCAGGGTGGCATCGCTGCCGTGAGCGGGACTCCCGTTGCAGCGCTTCGCTTCGGCAAGGCGATTGCGGAGGCGGGTGCCGATCTGTTCTTTGTTCAGGCCACTGTGGTGTCGACGAATCACGTCGGTCCGGAGGGGCAGGAAACACTGGACCTCGAAGCCCTCTGCCGGGACATGGGAGTTCCCGTCGTGATCGGCAACTGTGTGACCTATGACGTTGCTCTGCAGCTGATGCGGGCAGGAGCAGCGGGAGTGATGGTGGGCATCGGCCCTGGGGCAGCCTGCACCTCCAGAGGCGTTCTTGGCGTTGGAATCCCTCAGGCCACAGCCGTGGCCGACTGCGCCGCGGCGAGGGATGACTTCCACAGGGAAAGCAACCGATATGTTCCGATCGTTGCCGACGGAGGCATCGTCACAGGTGGAGACATCTGCAAGTGCATCGCCTGTGGTGCGGATGCGGTGATGATCGGTTCCCCGATTGCCCGCGCAGAGGAAGCGCCTGGACGGGGATTCCACTGGGGTATGGCCACTCCAAGCCCGGTTCTGCCTCGCGGCACCCGGATCAATGTCGGCAGCACCGGAAGCCTGGAGCGCATCCTGCGTGGGCCGGCCAGGCTCGATGACGGAACCCACAATCTTCTGGGCTGCCTGAAAACCTCCATGGGAACCCTCGGAGCCCGCACCATCAAGGAGATGCAGCAGGTCGAAGTGGTGGTGGCACCATCACTGCTCACCGAGGGCAAGGTGTATCAGAAAGCCCAGCACCTGGGCATGGGCAAATAGGCCCGAAGTCTCCCCGCGAGACGCGAATGGCCCTCCTGAGACGCAGGTAAAATCAGACCGTGCGGGCCAAGGCTCACACACTCCTCACACCCCCCGGCCCGACGCGTTCGGGCTTTCTGTTTTCAGGCCATCCATCACAGTTCAGGCGCAGACTCCGGCGATTCAGCAGCAACCTCAGAAACGGTTGCTAAATTTCGCCCAATTCGACCGATCCTGAATGTCCAGCGCTGCCGCTGTCACCGACGCTTCCTTCGAGCAGGACGTCCTTCAGAGCGACGTACCCGTGCTGGTCGATTTCTGGGCTCCCTGGTGCGGTCCATGTCGGATGGTGGCTCCGATCGTTGACGAAATCGCCAAGGAATTCGAAGGCAAGATCAAGGTGTTCAAGCTGAATACCGATGAAAATCCCAACGTGGCCAGCCAGTTCGGAATCCGCAGCATTCCGACGCTGATGGTGTTCAAAGGCGGCCAGAAAGTTGACACCGTTGTCGGAGCCGTTCCCAAGGCGACTCTCTCTGGCACGATTGCCAAATATCTCTGACGCCAACACTGACCTCGCCTGCTGATCCGAATCGGGAAACCGCCGCGAAGCCGCTTCGGACGATCGGCTTGATCGATTACGGAATGGGCAATCTCCATTCCGTCCGCAGAAGTTTTGAACGACTTGGACACCAGCTGGAGGATGTTCGTGATCCTGGGTGTCTTGATCACTGCGATGCTCTGATCCTGCCGGGTGTTGGCTCCTTTGATCCAGCGATGGACAAGCTTCATTCCTCTGGGATGGTGGAACATCTGCGCAGCTGGCATCACAACGAGCGTCCCCTGCTGGGCATCTGTCTGGGGCTTCAGCTGCTGTTTGAGAGCAGTGAGGAAGGTCATACCCCAGGTCTTGGGATCCTGAAGGGACACGTTCAGCGCCTACCCGAAGACCAGTGCGAACGGATTCCCCACATGGGATGGGGGCAGCTGAGACCGCAGCAGCCTTGCCCGCTTCTGCCCGACAGCGAAACAGCACCCTGGGTTTATTTCGTGCACTCCTACGCCGCGATCCCCAGCAAGCCATCAGACCTCGCAGCAACTGTGGCCTTCGGACAGGATGCGGCCACGGCAATGGTCTGGAACAAGCGCACGGGTGCCTGCCAGTTTCATCCTGAGAAATCAGCTGAAGCGGGTGCTCGGCTTCTGCATCACTGGATCACATGGCTCGAGTCCGGGGCAGAGCTGCCGCAGTGAAAGGCACACAGCTTCGCTTGATTGGTGGGCGGCGACTTCGCAGTCCACAGGGACAGGCCACCCGTCCGACGACCTCCCGGGTCAGGGAAGCTCTGATGAACATGCTGAGCGAACACATCCGCGGCTGCCACTGGCTGGACCTTTGCAGCGGCAGCGGTGTGATGGGGTGTGAGGCATTGCAGCATGGAGCCGCGCGTGTTGTGGCTGTCGAAAGGGATGCACGCACTGCTGCGGTCTGCCGCACAAATCTGGAACTCGTGGCCACCCACGTTGACGGTCCTGCTTCAGTGAGCGTGATCAGACAGGATCTGCTCCGCTGGCTGAAGCGGGGAACGCAGGACGACGACCATCGGTTTTCAATCGTGTATTTCGACCCGCCCTATGAAGCGAACCTCTACGGCCCTGTGCTGGAGATGCTCAGGCTCGGTGAATGGGTGCAGTCGCAGGGTCTGGTGATCTGCGAACACTCATCTCGTGAGTGCCTCAAAGTTCCTTCAGGCTGGAAGGAGATCGACCGGCGGCGCTACGGAAGCAGCAGTCTGCTGATTCTCAGCCCCCAAGAGCGCTGCCACGGCGATACTGATTCCAGGCGGCAACGAACAGGCCCAGAAGTGTGACCGGAATCAGACCAAGAACGATGCCGCAAAGCAGAGGTTCGATCATGGCGTCGCGCCGAGTGGAAGGATTGACCACAATTGTTCCATGCATATGACGCAACTGTGACGACACCGTCATCAACTGCTGCAACGTCGGAACGACGCCGTGGTTTGGTGACGGCGCTGATCGTCGTGGCTGTGATCACAGTGATGGCGCTCGTGGCCTGGCTTTACGGCAGCACACGCCTGGATCCCTACAGCAGGGCAGCGCTGGCATTGAACGGCGACATACAGCATGGAGGTCAGCTGTTCCGGATCAACTGTGCCGGCTGTCATGGCATCGCCGGGCAGGGACTTGTGGGTCCAAGCCTGCAGGCGGTGAGCGATCGCAGACCTGACCGGTCGATCATTCATCAGATCGTGAGCGGAGAGACTCCGCCGATGCCACGCTTTGAAATCGAACCGGAGGGAATGGCCGATCTGTTGAGTTATCTGCACACTCTGAACTGATGGCATCGTGAGCCTCGCCGTGGTGCTGGTGGAACCTGCCGGGCCGCTCAACCTCGGCAGTGTCGCCCGTCTCTGCGCCAATTTTGGCGTCGATGATCTGCGGCTGGTCGCTCCCCGCTGTGATCCTGCCGACCGGGACGCACAACGCATGGCGGTGCATGGCGCAGAGGTGCTGCACAGTGCCCGCCGTTACCCGACACTGCTGGACGCCTTGGCCGATTGCCAGCGTGTCGTGGCAAGCTGCGGCCGCATCGAGCATGGAGAGATTCCTCTGCAGGCTCCTGAACAGGTGATGCCCTGGGTGTACAAGGGTCTTGAAGCATCAGCGCAGGTTGCTCTGGTGTTCGGCCGGGAGGACAGGGGACTGAGCAATGAGGAACTGCTGCTCAGTCAGCGCGTTGTGAGACTCCACTCGGGTGCCTCCTACCCATCACTGAATCTTTCTCATGCGGTTGCAGTGGTTTTGCATGAGCTGGAGAGGGTTCGCCGCAATGCAGTGGACCCGATCCGGGAACCTGCTCAGGCTGAGGAGGCAGCGGCGCCAACCCAGCTGATGGCCTGCCTCAATGACGCGGAGGATCTGCTTCTGGAGGCGGGGTTCCTGATGAAGCACACCGCCAGAGCGCGAATGGCCAAGGTCAAGGCGCTGCTTCAGCGATCTCTGGTGCGACCCGATGAACTGGCCCTGCTGCGCGGCATGGTCCGACAACTTCGTTGGGCGATTCGTTGCCAACGCCCGTAATCTCTGGCTTTCTTGCGCAGCTCCTTGGCCTCCAGTCGATCCAGACGCCAGAGCCCTGGCTGGGGACGTCCCCTGCGGCTGATGCTGCGACTTGTTCTGATGGGCGTCGGTCTTGGCGTGATCACGGGATCCCTGCTCAAGCTGGCTGGTCCTGCCGTTCAGACAGGAGATCTCACCCTGCCTTCCTGGCTGCCGTTGACTGCCAACAATCGGGACGCAACGAGCCAGGGCGCCGAAAGCAGCTCCGTCACGGCACCTAATCGCACCGAATCACTGGGTCGCTTCGAAACCCGCAATGAACTCAAACCCCTGAGTGATCGGTGGAGAGTGCTGGCAGCTGCACAACCCGACCTGAAGGTGAGCGCCTTCATGCTTGTTCTTGACGATGGTCGCTACGCGGAGCTGGAGCCGGACACTGCACTTCCAGCTGCCAGCTCCATCAAAACGCCGATCCTGCTCATCACACTCGAGGAGCTCGATGCCGGCCGTCTGAGCTGGAATGAGCCGCTCACACTGACCGGCACCGTGGTTGGCGGTGGCGCCGGATGGATGGCCTCCAAACAACTCGGCACCCGCTTCCCGACCCATGAAGTTGCCACGGAAATGATCCGTGTGAGTGACAACACCGCCACGAATCTTCTGATTGAACGCCTGGGTGGCAAGGAGAGACTGAACGCCCGTTTCAATGCTCTGGGACTCAGCGCAACCAAGGTGAATGACTGGTTGCCTGATCTCAAAGGCACCAACAGCACCAGCGCCAGAGATCTGGCTCGCTCGATTGCGCTGGTTGACACCGGTGAGGCGCTCTCGATCCGCAGCCGTGATCTGTTCCGAGAGGTGATGGGAACCTCCATCACCAACACCCTTCTGCCGCGTGGATTGCTGCGTGGTCTCGGCGGGCAACAGGGCGAACCCGATGACAGCCTCATGGTGAAGGGCTACAGGGTGCTCAACAAAACGGGGGACATCGGCATCGCCTACGCGGACGCGGGCTTGATCGAGCTACCTGACGGCAGTCGAGCCGTTGCCGCCTTTCTGGTGAAGGGGCCGTTCAACGACCCGCGCTCCACCGAGCTGATCCGCAAGCTTGCGGCCGCAATGGCGCCGGTTCTCAAACCCAAACCTGCCGTGGCCCGTTCATCACCAGGTGCGGCCAGCATCGAACCATGAAACGTTCCCACCACCTGCGGGCCATGACCGGCCTGACCGTGGCAGCAGCTTCCATCGCCGTGCTGACTGGCATGCCACAACTCGCCGCAGACCAGCAGAAACCGGCTCAGCAGTCGATCCGACGCAACAGTCAGGTGCGTTCGCTTCCTGGCCAGCTGGACAACGTGCTGATGCTGAATGACAACAATCCGGAACTGATCACCGGGGAGGGGATTCTGGTGTCGACCTTTCCGAGTGATCCCGGCTTGGATGTCTCACTGAACGGTCGCTTTGATCTGTTCAGCCATCACGTCTATGCCGGCCAGCCCGATCAGCTCGACTCCACGCTCTGGCTCGCTGTGGTGGCAGAGCCTGCTGGAGAGGAGCCGGTGACGCTGAAACTCCTCGGAGGCAGCACCTCGCTGTCACAGGCGACCAGGAAAGGACAGACCGCCGCACCGTTCCTGCCGATGCCCGCCTTGATGGCTGAATCAGGAACAGCGATTGCCTCAGGCCCCGGCAGCAGAGTGGCGGGCGATCTGCTGCGCGGCGACACGGCATCAGAGCTGCAGAAGCAATGGCGGCTCGAGCCAGACTCGGTGACTGCTCTCGTGGTGCTGCCGATCCCCGTGGCCGGCCTGGATCCCCTTCTCAACGGCCGCAACCTCCAGCTGCGACTGCAGAGCTCTGGCCCGGTTCATGTCGCCACCCTGGCGGCCCTCGGTTCCGCTGAGAAGCCTCCTGAACCAGACAAGTGGAGGAAGCTGCTGAAAGCAGGACGACAGAGTCCCAAAGAGCATCAACCCACACCACGCGGTGCCCGCGGAAAGATTGTGTATTCCCGCGTCAGCGGTGTTCAGATCGGCAGCACCTGGACGGGAACCCTGACTGATCCAGGGTCCAGTCACCTGAATGTTGACGATGGTCCGATCTCCTGGCCGATCAGCAGTCTGGAGCGAGGTGACCTGGGGACAGGGCAAGTTCAGACAGCTGAACTGAAGCGGTTCGATGCCGGAACAGCCTGGGCTGCCCACGGGAACTACGGGGTTGAGTACGACCTGACCCTTCCCCTGCGCAATGACGGATCACAGCGGCGAACAGTGGCAATCAGCCTGGAATCGCCCGACAAAAGCGGAAGCGGCGACGGGGCACTGCTGTTCAACGGCAGCACAAGCGGTCCGGTCATGTTCCGCGGACCGATCGAGGTGACGGGGCTGGATGGAGAGCAGGGACGACCCAGTGGTCGGCGTCGCTTTCACCTTGTCCTGCGACGGGGCCAGCAGGGGCCTGAATTGGGGCGCATCACGCTCGCGCCAGGGGAGACTCGTTCGGCGAGGGTTCGTCTGGTTTACCCCGCCGATGCCACACCGCCCCAGGTGCTGTCCCTCCTGCCTGTGAAACAATCCAAGGCAGCACCAGGCGATCGTCCGTGAGTTCACCGCGCAAGCGCAGAGTTTTTCCCTTCACGGCCGTGATCGGCCAGGAGGAAATGAAACTCGCCCTGCTGCTCAACGTGATCGACCCTCGCATCGGCGGCGTGATGATCATGGGTGACAGGGGAACTGGTAAATCAACCACGATCAGGGCGCTCGCCGACCTGCTTCCCGGTATTGAGGTTGTTGCAGGAGACCCATACAACAGTTCACCGAACGACCCCGATCTGCAGAGCAGCGACGTGCGCCAGCGGCTCGAACATGGTGAAACCCTTGCGACAGAGGAACGTCAGGTCCCGATGGTCGATCTGCCTCTGGGCGCCACTGAAGACCGCCTGTGCGGCACCATCGATATCGAGAAGGCCCTCAGCGAAGGTGTAAGGGCTTTTGAGCCGGGCTTGCTCGCCAAAGCCAACCGCGGGCTGCTCTATGTCGATGAAGTGAATCTGCTGGATGATCATCTGGTGGATGTCCTGCTTGATTCGGCCGCCTCGGGATGGAACACGGTTGAACGTGAGGGCGTCTCCGTGCGACATCCAGCCCGGTTCGTGCTGATCGGTTCCGGCAATCCGGAAGAGGGCGAACTGCGTCCTCAGCTGCTCGATCGCTTCGGCATGAGCGTGGAGGTGAGAACAGTCAGAGACCCTGAACTGCGTGTGCAGGTGGTGGACCAGCGCACTGCGTTCGACACGGACCCCGACACGTTCACTGCCTCAGTGGAATCAGACCAGAAAGCTCTGCAGGATCGCGTGGTGGAAGCTCAGCAACGCTTGGACCAGGTGGAGATCGACGATGACCTGAGACTGCGAATTTCAGCGGTGTGCGGCGAACTTGATGTCGACGGTTTGCGTGGAGACATCGTCACCAATCGGGCCGCGAGGGCTCTGGCAGCGTTCGAAGGCCGAACCGAAGTCACGGAAGAGGATGTGGCCCGTGTGGCGTCATGTTGTCTGAGGCACCGCCTGCGCAAGGACCCGTTGGAGCAGATCGATTCCGGTGATCGCGTGGTGAAGGTGTTCTGCAAGGTGTTCGAGCGCAACGAAAGCAGCGACAGAGCCGAATTCGAACTGGCTCTGGCCGCCTGATGGGCTCAGTGGTGTAGCTGTGCGCATTCTCGGCATCGACCCCGGCCTCGCCCGGGTTGGTTACGGAGTGATCGACACCGCTGATGGTCAGCAGACCATGCTTGATTGCGGCATCATCCGCACCGACCCAGGGAGATCGGAAGGCGAACGCATGGTGGAGATCGCCAGAGATCTGCGCCAGCTGATCC
>CAYWOE010000045.1:0-8819 GCA_964459855.1 uncultured Synechococcus sp.
CTGAAATAAATTCAGCAATATCAACCAATCTTGATCCATCAAGATTGGTTGATATTTTCCGTCAGCCGTCCCACCCCTGTTCTCCCACAAGACCATGCGCTGCTCGTTTCTCAACAGGTCACTCACAGCCATCGGCGGAATCGCCGCAGGCCTCACACTGACCGCCTGCTCGACCGGCGGTGTCAGCAACGATCAGAATCAAGGAAGCCTTTCCGCGGCTGGCGCCTCATTCCCCGCAGCGATCTACCAGCGTTGGTTTCAGGGACTTTCAGCCCAGGGTGTGAATGTCAACTACCAGTCAGTGGGTTCTGGCGCCGGAGTGCGTCAATTCACGGCGGAAACCGTCGATTTCGGGGCATCCGACAAGCCGATGAAGCCCGAAGCCATCGCCAAGGTCAGTCGCGGTGTGGTGCAGATCCCAATGACCGCTGGTGCGATCGCCGTGGCTTACAACAACCCCGGCTGCGATCTATCACTCACCCAGAAACAACTGGCAGGCATTTTTCTCGGGCAGATCACGAACTACAGCAAGCTCGGATGTGCCGACAAGGCGATCAACGTTGTTCACCGTTCCGATGGCTCCGGCACCACCTACAACTTCACGAAACATCTGGAAGCCATTAGCCCTGAATGGAAAAAGGATGTTGGTGCAGACAAGTCGGTCAAATGGCCGACCGGAGTTGGAGCCAAAGGCAATGAGGGTGTCTCCGCCCAGCTGAATCAAATCGCTGGAGGCATCGGTTATGTGGAACTGGCCTATGTGAAGGGTGATCTCCAGGCCGCTGCAGTGCAGAACGCTTCGGGTGAACAGGTGAAACCCAGCAATGCCACGGCCAGCGAGGCTCTGGGTTCCATTGAACTCGGCCCCGATCTGATCGGAAGTAACCCCAATCCCGAAGAGGGCTATCCGATCGTCACCTTCACCTGGGTGCTGGCCTATGAGACAGGCAACAACGACAAAACGGCACTGTTGAAGAAGACCTTCAACTACATGCTTTCTGAGCAGGCACAGTCGCAGGCTCCCGAACTGGGCTATGTGTCTCTCCCCCCTGCAGTGGTGAGCCAATCCAGGGCCGCAGCCGATTCCATCAACTGAATCTTCGCTGCTTGTACGACAACAAAAAACCCCGTCTGATCACAGACGGGGAAAATCGAGCAATGGATTCACTCCAGAAATGATCTGATCACTTGGATTCCGTGAACTCGGCGTCAATCACGTCATCACCGGAATCACCGGATCCTGACGCGCCAGCTGCACTGGCGCCTGGATCACCACCGGGAGCCGCACCGGCTTCCGCACCGGCCTGCTGGTAAACGGATGCTCCCACGGTGTAGAGCTCCTGCTGAAGTTCCTCCAGCAGGGACTTCATCGCGTCGTAATCCTCCTTCTCAGTGGCTTCCTTCAGCTTGGTGCGCTTCTCCTCGACCTTGGCCTTGGCGTCAGCATCCACCTTGTCGCCAAGCTCCTCCATCTGCTTTTCAGCCTGATAAACGAGGGTTTCAGCCTGGTTCTTGAGATCGATTCGCTCACGCTTCTCCTTATCAGCGCTGGCGTTGGCCTCGGCATCCTTGACCATGGTTTCCACCTCGGAGTCGCTGAGGGTGGAAGCTCCGGTGATCGAGATGGATTGCTCCTTGCCGCTGCCCTTGTCCTTGGCGGTCACGCTGAGAATGCCGTTGGCATCGATGTCGAAGGTCACTTCGATCTGAGGCACGCCGCGGGGAGCCGCGGGAATACCGTCCAGACGGAAAGTGCCCAGGCTCTTGTTGTCGGACGCCATTTCGCGCTCACCCTGAAGCACGTGGATCTCGACGTTGGTCTGACCGTCAACAGCAGTGGAGTAGGTCTCAGACTTCTTGGTGGGCACCGTGGTGTTGCGGGTGATCATCTTGGTCATCACACCGCCGAGGGTCTCCACACCCAGAGAAAGAGGGGTGACGTCCAGCAACAGGATGTCCTTGACTTCACCGGCGAGCACACCGCCCTGGATGGCAGCACCCACGGCCACCACCTCGTCAGGGTTCACCGTCTGATTGGGATCCTTGCCGGTGACCCGCTTCACCAGCTCGAGCACCGCTGGAATCCGGGTGGAACCGCCCACCATCACGATCTCATCGAGCTCTCCGGAGGAGAGCTTTGCGTCCTTGAGTGACTGCTCAACAGGAACGCGGCAGCGGTCAATCAACTTGGACGCCAGTTCCTCGAACTTGCCTCGTGTAAGGGTGAGGTCGAGATGCTTGGGTCCTTCTGGAGTGGCCGTGATGAACGGCAGATTGATTTCACTCTGCGTGGCACTGGAAAGTTCAATCTTGGCCTTTTCAGCAGCTTCGGTGAGGCGCTGAAGAGCCTGCTTGTCCTGACGCAGATCAATGCCCTCATTCGACTTGAAGGTGTCGGCCAGGTGATCAACGATCACCTTGTCGAAGTCATCACCACCGAGGTGGGTGTCACCGGACGTTGACAGCACTTCGAAGACACCATCTCCGACCTCAAGAACCGACACGTCGAAGGTGCCGCCACCGAGGTCGAACACCAGAATCCGCTCGTTGCTCTTCTTGTCGAGCCCGTAGGCCAGCGCAGCCGCGGTGGGTTCGTTGATGATGCGCAGCACCTCAAGGCCGGCAATCTTTCCGGCATCCTTCGTGGCCTGACGCTGGGAATCGTTGAAGTAGGCGGGAACGGTGATCACAGCCTGGGTGACGGATTCACCGAGATATTTGCCGGCGTCCTCTGCCAGCTTGCGCAACACCTGGGCGGACACCTCCTCAGGGGCGAACTGCTTCTCGAGCACCGGGCATTTCACCTTGACGTTGGAGCCGGCCTTCTCCACCGAGTAACTGACTTCCTTCGACTCCTCGTTCACCTCATCGACCCGGCGACCGATGAAACGCTTCACGGAATAGAAGGTGTTGTCGGGATTCATGACCGCCTGGCGCTTGGCGATCTGTCCAACCAACTGGTCCTGATTCTTGGTGTAGGCCACCACCGACGGCGTGGTGCGAAAGCCCTCGGCATTGGCGATCACGGTGGGCTTGCCGCCCTCCATCACCGACACACAACTGTTGGTGGTTCCGAGATCGATGCCGACAACCTTGCCCATCCGTGCCTCCTTGCTTCGCGTAATGACTGATTAGATCCTCTGCATCTTCGGCAGAGGCAATGCCTCCAGGCGAGGTGTGGTTCCCGAACAGGGCGACGAGGCTGCAGGCTGGAGCTCAGGATCGCGCTTCTCGGAATGATCAGCGGAACCACGGGACTGATCGGCTTGCTGGGTCAACCCGTGAGCCATTCCCTGTCACCGGTGATGCATAACGCCGCCCTGCGGGCCATGGATCTCGACTGGCGATACCTGGCGCTGCCTTGTGAGGCAGTCAATCTTGAATCGGTGCTCAATGGACTGGAGGCCGTGGGCTGCCGCGGGTTGAACGTGACCATCCCGCACAAGCAGGCGGTTGCAGGCCTCTGCCGGGAGCTGAGCCCACTGGCCAAGCGACTCAGTGCCGTGAACACCCTCACACCTCTGAGAAATGGTGGCTGGCATGGCCACAACACCGATGCCGAGGGATTTCTGGCACCGCTGCAGACACCGGCAGCACAGTGGCACGACGCCGAAGCTGTCGTGCTGGGGTGCGGCGGCAGTGCCCGAGCCGTGGTGGCCGGGCTTCAGCAACTACCTCTGGCTGCGATCCATGTCGCCGGGCGTCGCCCTGAAGTGCTGGAGACCTTCCTGAGCGACCTGAAAGCAGACCAAGGCAGCGAAAGCGTGCCGCTGATGGCCATGGCCCTCGAAACGGAACCGATCAGAAGGCTTCTGAAAACATCGAAACTGGTGGTGAATTCCACTCCGGTGGGCATGCAGGGCCACGGGGATGACGACGCAATGCCACTGGGCCGTGATCTCTGGACGGCTGTTGATGCATCCACCACGCTTTACGACCTGATCTACACACCACGCCCGACACCCTGGCTTGCGTTGGGTCAACAACGGGGATGCCGGACCATCGATGGCCTCGAAATGCTGGTTCAGCAGGGAGCTGCATCGCTGCGGCGATGGTCGGGACGATCAGATGTTCCGGTCGAGCTGATGCGGGAAGCAGCTCAGCGCAGTCTCAGCGCAAAACAGCCCCAACCTGAACGGACCCCTGACTGAAGCAAGCGCCCTACGCTCGGTCCACTGTCGAGGCTGCAATGCCCATTCCGGTCTGGCAACGGTTCCTGGGTCTTCTGGTGTACGTGCTGCCCTGGAGCGATGCGATTCCTTTCGGAGGCCATCTGATGGGTCAGTTCCCCTGGATGCAGTGGCTGACCCTGCCAGCTCTGCCACTCGTGCTGCTGGAACGGGGCATTCCTTTTGGAAATCTGCTGGTGTTCTTCCTGCTGTTTCTGGCGGTGGTGCGCAATCCGAACGTGCCTTACTTCCTGCGCTTCAACACCCTCCAGGCCCTGCTGGTGGACATCATCGTGGTCTTGCTGAGCTACGCGTTCAGCATCCTGCTACGGCCACTCGGCAGTGATCTGATGCTGCGCACCTTGTCCAGCACCGTTGTGGTTGCGGTGCTTGCGGTGGTGATTTTCGCCCTGATCGAATGCATCCGCGGTAAGGAACCGGATCTGCCCGGATTGAGTCAGGCCGTGCGCATGCAGCTCTACTGAGTGCGTCAACCCCAAGGAGATAGGCTGATGGATCCGTCGCTCACACGGTGAGCCATCAGTCCCCGTCGGATCTGTCTCCATGACCCAGCAGCCTTATTACGAGACCATGTACATCCTTCGTCCGGACATTCCGGAGGAAGAGGTTGAGTCTCACCTGACCAAGTACCGCGACATCCTGGTGGAAACCGGTGCTGATGTTCTGGACAATCAGATGCGCGGCAAGCGTCGCCTTGCCTATCCGATCGCCAAGCACAAGGAAGGGATCTACGTGCAGTTGAGCCACAACGGCGATGGCCAGCAGGTTGCTGTTCTCGAGAAAGCGATGCGCCTGAGCGAGGACGTCATCCGTTATCTCACCGTGAAGCAGGACGGACCTCTCCCCGCTCCCCGTGTGGTGCCCGGCAGTGAACCCGCCGCTCAACCCGAGACAGCCGAAACACCAGCCTGAGCAACAGGCATTGTTGAACTGCTGACCGGGCGATAGCGTTCGGTCATGCAGCCTCAGGACGCCGATCATCAGGCACCTTTGCCACTCTGGAGCCCCAGGCCGGAGGAGGCACAGGCTGATCCTGGAGACGAACTTGAAGTTGATGCTCTGCGCGCGCGCATCGACGAGCTCGAGTCGGTTGTGGCGGACTACGAAGCACTGCTGAATGAGCTTCCCGAACTGTTCGAACGCAAATTCCAGCAACGCCTTGACCCACTGATGGAGCGTTACCGCCTGCTGGCCAGAGCTCAGCAGTTGCTGGGAGAACCTGCGCTGCCCCTGATCGAGGAACCATCCAAGCCGCTGATGCAGAGGCCCGTTCCATTCCTGGAACGCTGGCGCCAGAGACGGGGCAACTCACAACGGCAGTCCGACCGGAACGCCGCCTGAGTTGATCCTCGACTCAGGATGGCTCAGCGACGTCTGGCTGCCGACCAGAGCCTGATGGGCAACCCCCAGACGTAGATGAATCCCTCTGCCGCTCGATGGTCGAATTGATCGTCGCTGCCATAGGAGGCCATCTCAGGGACGTACAGGCTGCTGTCGCTGGATCTGCGACCCGTGACGATGGCATTGCCCTTGTGCAGACGCAGACGGACGGTGCCGTTCACATGGATCTGGGTGCGATCCATGAATCCGTCGAGAGCCTCCTTGAGCGGTCCGAACCAGAGACCCTGATACACCAGGTCGGCCCATTGCATCTCCAGCTGACGCTTGGTGCGAAGCACATCGGCTGCAAGCGTGAGGCTCTCCAGTTCCTGGTGAGCCTGGATCAGCAGAAGCAAACCCGGGGTTTCGTAGATCTCACGGCTTTTGATGCCCACCACCCGGTTCTCGATCATGTCGAGCCTGCCGATTCCATGCATCCCGGCCAGTCGGTTGGCTTCACGAATCAATGCAACCGGTGCCAGCCGCACACCGTCAATGCTCACCGGGTTGCCGGCCTCGAAGCCGATTTCAATCTCCTGTGGTTGAGAGGGTGCCGCGTCAACAGAGACGCTCATGGCAAACACCTCTTCCGGAGGCGCAACCATCGGATCCTCGAGCGGGCCCGCCTCCACGCTGCGGCCCAGCAGATTGAGGTCAATTGAATAGGGAGATTTCTTGCTCACTGGAGCGGGAATCCCGCAACGCTCGCCATAGGCGATCGTTTCCTCGCGGCTCATGCCCCATTCACGGGCAGGTGTGAGCACTTTCAGATCAGGAGCCAGGGCGGCGATGGCCACATCGAAGCGCACCTGATCGTTGCCTTTTCCCGTGCATCCATGGGCCACGGCATCGGCGCCGACTTCCCGGGCCACCTCAACCAGGCGCCTGGCAATCAACGGACGAGCCAGTGCTGTGGAAAGCGGATACCGCCCTTCGTAAAGGGCATTGGCACGGATTGCGGGAAAAGCGAACTCCTCGATGAAAGGCTGAATCAGGTCACCAACCAGTGACTGGCTTGCACCGGCCTCCAGGGCCTTGAGGCGAATCGGCTCCAGTTCATCGCCCTGGCCGAGATCTGCCGCGAAGGTGATCACCTCATCAACCCCCCACTCCTGCCTGAGATAGGGAATGCAGACACTGGTGTCCACACCTCCGGAATACGCGAGCACAACCTTCTTGGCGCGTCCCATCAAGCGGACTCCTGATCTGTATCGGAACTATTCCGATTCTCCACTCCCGCGTGACGACCACAGCAGCCAGCAGGCCATGAGCCCTGCGGGCACGAACAACAGAGCCAGCACAGGCATCGCACTGGGCTGCAGAGGTTCAGGATGCTGAAGTCCCCAGAGCCGCAGAACCGCGCTCAGCAACAGGGACAGTCCCCAGACGGAAGCGAGAATCACCGCTTTCTTCAAGGGTTTGAAATTGGCTGTCTCCTATGATGGAGGATTGGCTCTAGAGAACTTGTCCTCAGCTCTCACGGACTTGAGCGCCCTCGACAGCGTCAACCCGGCCCTGACACGCTACGGACGCAAGGAGCCTGCACCGGTGCTTCCGCTGCGCGAAGAGCCGGATCTGCTGAGCTGGCTTGAAACCAGCGGCCGCCTGGTGGAGGACGAGGAATCCAGTTCTCCCGAAGTCAGCACGGTTGAAGAGGAGGAGCTCTCCGCGCTGATGGGCGAGAAGGAGGACTACAACGCAGCTGATGAGCAGAACGAGGAAAACTGGGAAGACTGACCTAAGGTCCCAGCGATTCGTCTCGGGGATTTGAACGCTTCCGCGGACCGACCCACCCGTCTGGACGGCCGTCTTCCCGCTGCTGTGTTGGTCACAGCCGTCGTGATCACGGCGTTTGCATCAGACCGCTGGATTCCCAACAGCCTGCTGAGTCTGCCCCTGCTCACGGCAACACTGATTTCAGCTCTCATCACCTGGTGGGGAACACCACGGCTGAGAGTGCTGAAAATGGGTCAGGTGATCCGCAGCGAGGGGCCGGAAACGCATCAGAGCAAATCCGGCACACCAACCATGGGCGGTCTGCTGGTGGTTCCTGTCGGAGTGATCACCGGATGTCTGATCAGCTGGGAAGGGCGCAGCGCTGAACAGTTGTTGGCTGTCGGTCTTGTGACGCTGGCGTACATGGTCATCGGTGGCATCGACGACTGGAGCAGCCTGACCAAACGCACCAACACGGGTCTGAAACCACGGGGAAAAATCCTGCTGCAGAGTGCCGCCGCAGTGCTGTTTCTGGGCTGGTCAGCCTGGCAGGGATGGATTCCCGATGTGGTGAACCTTCCCTTCGAGCTGATGATTCCCCTGGGCTGGCTGATCTGGCCCCTGGGGTTGTTCGTTTTCCTGGCGGAGAGCAACGCCACCAATCTCACCGATGGGCTGGATGGCCTTGCCTCAGGTTGTGGAGCCCTTGTGTTCACAGGGCTTGGATTGCAGTTGATGCTGCGCGGCAACAACGGTGATCCGGCCATGGCAGCGTTCTGCCTCGCGATGGCTGGTTGCTGGCTGGGCTTTCTGATTCACAACCGCAACCCGGCTCGGGTGTTCATGGGAGACACAGGGTCCCTGGCGATGGGCGCGTCACTCAGTGCCGTGGCACTGCTGACGAACAGCCTCTGGCCGCTGCTGGTGATGGGCGGCGTGTTCCTGGCCGAATCACTGTCAGTGATTGTCCAGGTCTGGGTGTTCAAAGCCACCAAGGGGCCTGACGGCATCGGGCGCCGGGTGTTCCGCATGGCACCGCTCCATCACCACTTCGAACTCGGTGGAACAGCCGAGCAGATCTTGGTGCCGATGTTCTGGCTTGCAACCGCCGGGCTGGTCATGCTGGGTGTCGTGCTTCGCCCCACCTGACCCGATCGACCATGAGCTATTTCACCTGGAAGGAAGCAGGTCTGACCTCTGATTGCGCCAGCCTTGAGGCGATGGCGGCACGTTTCGAGGAGGCCGCCAGCCTGATGCGGCGCATGGCCGACAGAGGATTTGTTCTGGAACAACGCAACGGCGCGCAGCAGATCACGCACACCGATGCCGACATCTTTCAGTCGTGGGGATTTGTGAATGAAGAACCGGCGGAGCGCCAGCTGACCCTGATGCACGATCTGGAACCTTGAGCTGATGGCTTTCAGACCCTTTTGCGCAAGGCTCCAACCAACCAGACGATGACGAACGCCAGCAGCGACGCACCCAGATAGATCAGGGCCCATTTCTGCACAGTGGCGATCTCCCAGCCGAAGA
>CAYWOE010000046.1:0-8700 GCA_964459855.1 uncultured Synechococcus sp.
GAGCCAAGAATCAGATGATCACCTCCAATCTCAGATTGGTGGTGAATCTCGCGAAACGCTATCAGGGCAAGGGACTTGACCTGCTGGATCTGATCCAGGAAGGCACTCTCGGCCTCACGCGCGCTGTCGAGAAATATGACCCCACACGTGGTCACCGTTTCTCCACCTATGCCTACTGGTGGATCCGCCAGGGATTGAATCGCGCTCTTTCCACTCAGAGCCGCACCATTCGCATTCCTGTGAATGTGAATGAAAAACTGACCAAACTGCGCGCTGCCAAAGCTCGCCTGATGCAAAGCAACGGCTTACCGCCAACATCAGAACAACTTGCTGAGTCAATGCAAATCTCCCTCAGTGAGGTGGAGGATCTGCTTGGCTGTGAATTACGCAGTGTGACGGTCAGCCTGCAGGGAGTTGTGAAATCAAAATCAGACCCCTCAGAGCTTGTTGATGTTCTTCCCAGTGATGAAATTCCACCGATGGAACGGGCGGAAATCGCAGAGAGAACCGCTTCAGCATGGAAATTGCTGGACAAATCCAATCTCACCCCCAAGGAACGAACCGTTGTGATGCTGCGATTCGGCCTCGATGGCACCCATGAATGGCGCACACTCGCCGAGGTTGCCCGGCACATGAACTGCAGTCGGGAGTACTGCCGTCAGGTGGTGCAGCGCGCCTTGCGCAAATTGCGCAAGACCGGCATTCAGCACGGCCTGGTCGAGATGAGCGTCTGAACGGAAACCCAACCTAAGAAAACCGGCTTTCCTCCTGACGCATCAGTTGTTCAGGAGCGAGACTGTTCTTGATGACCGCACTGCCACATTCGCCATGGCCTCTGGTTCCCCGTCCGGCACCACAGAGTTCAATGCGGAGGTGATTGACGCCGAGGTGCTCGACAGCGAAGTCATTGATGAGTCGGCATTCCGCCAGCTGCTGAAGCGGGCTGGAAGATCGCTGGCCCGGCCGGCTCTCGAAGCGCTGGAGATGATGCTTGATCCAGCCACACCGCCTCAGGCAAGGCTCACCCTGCTGGCTGCACTGACCTATCTTCTCGTTCCCACCGACCTGATCCCCGACCTCTTGCCGGTGGCCGGATTCAGTGATGACCTTGTGGCCATCACCGCTGTGCTGGGCCTTTGCAGGAATCACATCACTCCCGAGATCAGACAGCGGGCACAACGCAGACTGGATCAATGGTTCCCGATCGGCCGCTCATGACCCGCTGGTCCAGAGAATTGGAGGACGACCTCGCAGCACTGCTGAAGGACTGGTTGAAGCAGCAGGGACGCACGCAGTCGGATCTGCGCCGCAGCCTGAGAGCCACATCCACCCGGATGCCTGCACTGATGGAGGTTCTTCAGCGCGAGCATGCTCTCGGGGGAATGCCCAGGCTGGCGGCGAGGCTCTGCACAATCGAAGCCGAATGGGCAGCCGATCCCGGACATCCAGAACACGCTGATTCAGGCACCGACAGCTCTCAGAGCAATGCTGATCCCTTCGGTCAATTGGATCTGCTGCTTCGTGAAATCAGAGATGACTGTGCCAGCTGAACGCGATCGCAGGCAACATGGAGATATCTTTTCCTTCCTCCATGGCCTCCGTCCCGCAAAGACTGCTCGGCGTCAGCCTGCTCACCGCTGTCTCCGTGATGCTTCCCCAGGGCGCCATGGCTCAGTCGGAGGTCTGGCTTCTGGGCCCCAACAGCAGAACCGGTGAACAGAGCACGGTGGTGCCCACCGACTGCGTGGAAGGGGCAGATGGTTCCATCACCTGCAACACCAAAATCGTGAACCCACCTGGCGACACACCCGCCAAACCCTTCTTCAACCCGTTCAGCACGAACTGAGCACTGTGATCAAACACCGTTTCAAGCGCCGAAGTTTCCTGCAATGGGTTGATGCGGGTGAAAAGCAGGTTGCCATCGTGCTCACGGTGATCACAGCGGTGGTGATTGCGGCATCGATCGTGCAGCTCTCCATTCGCGTTGCCCTGTCGCTGATCACCAACGAACAGGATTCCTACTGGCTGGGCGACGGTCTGATCCGCATTCTCGGTGATCTGCTGACCGTGCTGATCGCCCTGGAGGTGCTGCAGAACATCACCAGTTACCTGCGTCGCCACGTCGTTCAGATCGAACTGGTTCTGGTCACGGCACTCACCGCCGTGGCCCGAAAAGTGATCGTCCTCCCCATCGGCGGTGATGACAAACCTCAGCTCCTCATCGGCCTTGGGGTTTCCGCCATCGCTCTGGCCGGGGCCTACTGGCTGGTCAAACGGTCGATTGAGACGGATGGTCGCCTGGAAGCACATACCAATAGAGAGCGAGCCAGACCGTTCCAGGATCAGAGTCCGTCCTCTCAACCCGATGACGTCGACCAGCTGGCAGCGTCAACTGATCCCCCACGCTGAGTTCAACCCATTCCTCAGGGTCTTCAAGACGCATCACGGCACTCCCTTTCAACAGGGTGATCCATTCATGCTCGATCTGGTCGTACCAGAAACCATCAGGGCTGCACGAGCCGTTGGAGCTGATTTTCATCAGTCGCCAATCGTTGCCGGAACAGAGCACTTCTTCGATTTCATGCCCTGATGCTGCAGCAGCCGGAACCAGCAGATTGGAGTGAGACGGGGCTGCAGCAGTCGGTTCTCCCCAGCGTCGACCGATGCTGTACCCCCATGACAGGGCCAGCTGAACCACCGCGTTGTGATCTGAGCAGGCGGCCAGCTCGCGCCGCCGCTCCGGGTCAGCATCAATGCTGCTGACGAGTGCATTCAGCTGTTGAACCTTCGACAGGAAACGCTGCAGATCCTCTTCCGCCATCAGTGCAACAACGACTGTTGTGATCCTGACAAGCCATTGTTATCGCCGATCGCAATCGGGCAGCGGGGCAGACTGCAATCTCCGACCGATTGATGGATGGGAACACTGCTGGCAGGGATGCTGATGGTGATCACGTTGTTCTGGCAAGGATCAGCTGTATGGGGCATCAGTGGATCCGGAGAGCAACTGTTTGATCTGCATTGCGCTGGATGTCATCCACATGGCGGCAACATCATTCGTCGAGGACGAACACTGAAGCTCAAGGCACTGGAGAAACGAAACCTCAACAATCCTGAAGCAATCGCGCAGATCGCACGTGAAGGAATAGGGCAAATGAGTGGTTATGCCGATGCTCTCGGAGAAGGGAATGATGACGTGGTTGCCGACTGGATCTGGCGACAGGCTCAGAACGCCTGGATCCAGGGATAAACATCCAGTTGAGTCCAGATTCCTTCTCGCCAGTAGACATCAGCCTCAAGCAAAGCTCGCACAGTTGATTCACTGTCGGACTCAAACACTGCGAAAACGTGTGTACTGCCAACAGTGGGTCCAAGGGTGATCAATGTCCCACTTTCCTTGAGAGCGTTGAGCCTCTCAAGATGCTCATCACGAAAGGGCGCTCTTTTTTCCAATGCGTTGTCGCAATAGGTCCCCCAGAGAACGAATCGGGCCATAGTTTCACCTCCGGTTGAAAAAAATTGCGCCGAATGGTTGGCACATGCTGCACATTAAGCGCTATGTTCAGAGAGTAGATTTTTTGAATGATGATGCTCACTGGTGCTGAACTCCTTGCGAAGGTCAAGGATTTAGGTGACGTCTCCAAAACAGACCTGGCAACAGCCTGTGGTTATGTCTCAAAAAAGAAGGATGGGTCTGATCGCGTTAACTTCACTGCTTTCTATGAAGCCCTTCTCAATGCCAAGGGCATTGAACTTGGAGGCGGTTCAGCCGGTATTGGTAAGGGAGGACGCAAACTTTCCTACGTGGCAACCGTTCAAGGCAACGGCAATCTCCTGATTGGCAAGGCTTACACCGCCATGCTCGATCTCAAGCCCGGTGATGAATTTGAGATCAAGCTTGGTCGCAAACAGATTCGTCTCGTTCCCGTTGGCGGCTCCGACGAAGACGAGGAGTGATCACTAGCCGGCTGCTGAACGCAGTTCCCGGCAAAATTCACCCGCTTCCGCCGCTGCACATCCCCGTTGTGCAGCGGCGATTCTTTTGACGAGTGCACTGCCAACGATTGCTCCGTCAGCACCCCATTCACGCACCTGACGCACCTGTTCAGGACCGGAGATTCCAAAGCCAACGGCAACAGGACCGTCCTCACATCGCTTCAGGGAAGTGACCAAAAGACCGACACGTTCTTGAAGCGATGAACGTTCTCCGGTGACACCGGTGACGCTGACCAGATAGGTGAAGCCACGACTGGCAGCAGCGATTCGCTTCCTCCTTGGTTCCGGCGTTGTCGGAGCAACCAGGAGGACAAGATCGAGGCCATGATCTGCGGCAAGAGGGGAAAGACGCTCAGCTTCCTCGAGCGGAAGATCAGGGACCACCAGTCCAGAAACTCCGGCAGCGGCAGCTTCGCAAAAGAACCGCTCCGGTCCTCGATTGAGCAGAGGATTGCTGTACGTGAAAAGCACGACCGGCATCGTTAATTGTCCACGCAATCCACTCAACATCTCCAGCACTTTTGAGGGGGTGACGTTTTGCTCCAGCGCTCGGTGAGCTGCAGCCTGGATCACCGGTCCATCCGCCAGGGGATCGCTGTAGGGAATGCCCAGCTCCACCACATCAGCTCCATGGTTCTGAAGACTGAGCAACACATCAGCCGTGCTCTGCAGATCAGGATCGCCGGCCATCACAAAGGGCATCAGTGCCAGACGCTGTTCACGGGCAGTCTTCACAAAGACCTCCGCAATTCGTGAGGACTGCTCTGCCACGGATTCCAAAACTGCGTTGCAGGCGAGCCTAAAGGTCGACTGCAACTAATCCGTTGCCTGACTGGACTCCTCTTCTGCAATCGAAGCCATCAGAGCCTGTTGCTGCTCCGGTGTCATCGCATCAAACCGCTCCTGAAGCTGCTGGGCTGTGAGCTCGTCATATCCGCTGCGGTAGCGACGACGCTGCTGCATGTAGGTCATGCGCCCAGTCACCACTCTGAACAGATAGGAGCTGGTCCAGACCAACACCACCACCACAAGAAGGGCCTCCGCGGCAATGCCTGCGGAAAATCCCTCGAGCCCGAGAGCCTCAAAAAGCCAGTAGCCAAGACCACCGGCCAGAAGGAGGCCGAAACCCAGTTTCAACACTCCTGCACGTGTCAAAAGTCAGACCTCACCCTGGCCGCTGAAACGAAGATTGAGGAACGGGGCGAACACGATCAGTCCAGGGAAGAAGAGGAACACCAGCGAATAAATTCCAAGGCGCTCGTACTTGCCCATGACGGTCCAGCGCCGGCTCATCCAGGCATAGAGGAGAAGAGGGACCACGACCAGGTAGGCACCACCCAGAACCACATAGGCGCCGATCACCAGAAGGGTGTCCAGGGAAACCGCGTTGAGGAGAGTCTCCATGGTCAGCGAAATGGGCCGTCTTAGTGGAATCTAGAATGCCGCGTCGGTGCTGGTGGCACCTTGGGGGGGCGTGGCGGAATCGGTAGACGCACGCGACTTAAAATCGCTTGGGATGAAAATCCTGTGGGGGTTCAAGTCCCCCCGCCCCCACCACCGATCGGCCGTGATGCGAAGGGTTCCGTCATGGGCATTCCGGACCGCCATCACTAGCTTCTGAAACATGAGGGTGTTTCGGTCATGTCGACTTCGGTGAGCCCAAGTGCTCAGCTGGGCGAGGAACCCGCAGAACTGATCCGCTGCAGGGAGCGTGACGACGGACAGCAGCCTTGGGATCGATGGGGAACCTATCTCAGCGACAGGCAGTGGGGAACGGTTCGCGAGGATTACTCCGCGGACGGCAACGCCTGGGAATCATTCCCCTTTGACCACAGCCACCTGCGCAGCTACCGCTGGGGTGAGGACGGGCTGCTGGGTCTCAGCGATGAACAGGGTCTGCTCTGTTTCGCCCCGGTGCTCTGGAACGGAAAGGACCATGTTCTGAAGGAACGCCTCTTCGGCCTCGGCAATCCGGAGGGTAATCACGGTGAAGACATCAAGGACATGATGTACCACCAGGCAGGAACCCCAACGGGCAGTTACGCCAAGGCGCTCTATCGCTATCCGCAGAACCGCTTCCCATACGAACAGCTGAAGATTGAGAACAGCCGCCGCGGACGAGACCAAGACGAATTCGAACTGGTCCATACAGGCATCTTCGCTGAAAACCGTTTCTTCGATCTGGAGGTCGAATACGCCAAGGCATCCCCGGAGGATGTGCTGATCCGTCTGACGCTCACCAATCAGGGGCCGGACAGTGCCGAACTCCATCTGCTGCCCAGCCTCTGGTTTCGCAACACCTGGGGATGGGGCAAGCGCAGGGAGGACGACCAGGGCCGACCGTCACTTCGCCTGCAGGATGATCTGCTGATCAGCAGTGATGTTGAGGGACTGGGCTCCTACGCGCTGAGTTGCAGCGAGAAGGGAACCTGGCTGTTCACCGAAAACGAGACCAACACGCAGCGGCTCTACAACCAGCCTCTGAAGCAGCCCTTTGTGAAAGATGCCTTTCATCGATATCTGATCGACAACCAGGTCGATGCTGTGAATCCGGATCAGACCGGAAGCAAGGCAGCTCTGCATCTGCAGCGCTGCCTCGAGCCCGGGGAGGTCTGGCTGGTGGATCTGAGGCTTTGCCGGCGCTGCAACAGCGGCAGTTCGGAACGCAAGGAACTACCGCCGATCGCCGTCTCCAACCTTATCGAGCAGCGTCGCCAGGACTGGCAGAACTACTTGCACTGGGTGGCTCCAGACCTCAACGAAGACGACAGGGCCATTCATGCCGCGGCGGCGGCAGGCCTGTTCTGGTGCCGCAAGTTCTACGACTGGTACGTGGCCCGCTGGCTGCGGGGCGACAGCAACTCAGCCAAGCCTCCCGAGCAGCGCTGGCACACCGAGAACGCCTACTGGCGCAACCTGCGGGCTCGCAACATCATCTCAATGCCCGACTGCTGGGAATATCCCTATTTCTGCCAATGGGATCTGATGTTCCATGCGGTGGCGTTCGCGGAGCTTGATCCTGGCGAAGCAAAGCGGCAGTCACGCATGCTGCGACAGGCGTCTTTCACCGCCAACAACGGACAGTCGCCTGCCTATGAATGGGCCCTCTCCGATGCCAATCCGCCGATCGGTGCCTGGGCGGCGCTGCGCATTTTCCAGATCTCGAGCCGCTGCCATGGCCACAGGGACTACCCCTTTCTGCGTGCAAGTCTTCGCGAATTGCTGCTGGAATACGGCTGGTGGGCCAACCGCACGGACCGCAACGGCGACAGTCTCTTCGAAGGGGGGTTCCTCGGACTCGACAACATCGCAATCTTCGACCGCCGATACCCCCTGAAGGACGGGAGCCGAATCGAACAGTCGGACGGCACGGCCTGGATGGGCATGCTCAGTCTGAACATGCTGGAGACATGCGTGCTGCTGGCTGAAGACAGAGAGGAATACAAAAGCCTCTGCGAACGGTTCGTGGCTGACTTCAGTCGTCTCACCTACGCCTTGAACAGTCCCAGCGGGCGTGGTTACGTCAACTGGGACGAAGAGGACGGCTTCTATTACGACGTGCTCAAGCGCCCCGACGGAAGCAGTGATTATCTGAGAACACGGTCTCTCAGCGGCCTGATCCCACTTCTCGGCATCGCCACGTTTGACGCTCGCACTGTCGAGGCCATCCCCTCCCTTGATGTGCGCAGCTATCTCACGGAGCTTGGCGAAGCGCGTGGAGCACCGTTTGATGCGATCAGCCATCTCGGGTCATGGCATCACGATCGGGTGCTGTTCTCGATCGTGCCTCCCGATCGACTGCGACGGATTCTCACCCGGGTCTTCGACGAAGAGGAGTTTCTCTCCGCTTATGGAATCCGCAGTCTCTCAATGGTCTATCAGAAAAATCCATACTCCTACCAGCAGGGTGACGACTACGCGACGATCAGCTACAGCCCCGCAGACAGTCCTGTTGCCATGTTCGGGGGAAACTCCAACTGGCGAGGTCCGGTATGGATGCCGATCAACTACCTGCTGATCGAAGCCCTGCAGAAGTTCGGGCACATTCTCGGCGACGAATTCAGGATGGAGTTTCCGACAGGTTCAGGACGCGAACTGAACCTCTGGCAGATCTCTCTTGAACTGGAGCAACGACTGGTCGGCATTTTCAGAAGAGACGAGGAAGGTCGACGTGCCTTCAACGGAGATGTGGAGCTGTTCCAGAGCGATGCTGCCTGGCGCGACCTGTTCCAGTTCAATGAATACTTCAACGGCTGTACCGGCGCTGGCGTTGGTGCCAGTCATCAGACAGGCTGGACAGCCGTTGTCGCCAAGATGATCACCCAGCTTCAGCGATGGCGCTGACCGCAGAGTGCAAATCGCCTGACTGCGCATGGGCGTCTTAATCAGAGACGATTGGTTCGAAAGCGACAAGACCGGCTCATGGCGAAAGAAGTCAAACGACTACCGCTTTGTCGTTTCAAGACTGACAACGTCATCAACGGCAGCCAAGACTGACAGGCTCAGAAAAAACGGCTATCGAAAAGATGTCCTGCCCTGACTTCCATGGTCATTCCTGTCCCCGGTGCATTGGAGTCACTGTGTCTGCGCGACAAAGTGATCGTTGTGACGGGCGGTAATTCCGGAATCGGCAAGGCAATCGTGGAAGAGGTTGGCTCCCTTGGGGCCAAGGTCGTGATCGACTATCGGTCACACCCAGATCGA
>CAYWOE010000047.1:0-8376 GCA_964459855.1 uncultured Synechococcus sp.
GGTGCAGACCTACGTGATCTCTCAGCGTTACGAGGGAATGGTCCGCCAGTGACGCGGATCCATCACACGACCAAGCCCCTGACCCAACACTCCTGAATCGCCATGAAACAACGCCTTCTTTTTGTGGGCCCTCCCGGTGCCGGGAAGGGCACACAGGCCGCACGCCTCTGTGAACAACACGCACTGCGTCACCTGTCCACAGGCGATCTGCTCAGAGCTGAGGTGGCGGCAGGCAGCGAGCTGGGCAGGGAAGCGGAAGCGGTGATGAACCGCGGTGAGCTTGTGACAGATGCTCTGGTGCTGGCCATCGTCAAAGCACAGCTGTCTGGCCTTGATGGTCAGGGCTGGCTGATGGATGGTTTCCCTCGCAACGTGGCGCAGGCTGAAGCTCTGGCGCCGCTGCTGAATGAACTCAATCAAGCGATTGAAGCCGTGGTGCTGCTGGAGGTTGCTGACGCTGTTCTGGTCGAACGACTGCTGGGCAGAGGTCGAGCGGATGACAACGAAGAGGTGATCCGCAACCGTCTTGAGGTCTACAAGCAGCAGACAGCTCCACTGGTTGACCACTACAGGCGCCAAAACCTGCTTCTGACAGTGAAAGCTGAGGGGAGCGTCGAGGCCATTGCTGAGCGAATCGAAAGCAGTCTTGCTTGACTCGCTGTGGTACGTTAGCTGTTTGCAACAATGGAGAGCTTCGCCCCATGAAGGTGCGTTCCTCAGTCAAGAAAATCAGCCCTGACGATCAGATCGTCAAGCGCAGAGGTCGCATCTACGTGATCAACAAGAAGCGTCCTCGCAACAAGCAGCGCCAGGGCTGAAGCCTCGGATCAACGCTCTCCAGGCAGGGGTTTCTCTCTGCCAGCCTGATTGAAGACTTCCCAGGCATAGGAAGTCATTGTCCACCTCGATTAATTGCTCAGTGGCACGGATTGCTGGTGTCGACATTCCCCGCGACAAGCGGATCGAAGTCGCCCTCACCTACATCTACGGAATCGGCCCGACCAGGGCCAAGACCATTCTCTCCAAGACCGGTGTCAATCCCGACATCCGAGTCAAGGATCTTGAGGACGGTGACGTACAGAAACTTCGTGGTGCCACCGAGACCTACACGATCGAGGGTGACCTCCGCCGCCAGGAGGGCATGGCCCTCAAGCGCCTGCAGGACATCGGCTGTGTGCGCGGTCGTCGCCATCGCATGAGCCTTCCGGTGCGCGGACAGAGAACCCGCACCAATGCCCGAACCCGTCGCGGGGCCCGCAAGACCGTGGCCGGCAAGAAGAAGTAATTCACTTCGGCCGATCGGATCCTTCCCGTTCCATAAGCACCCTCCAACCCCAGGCCCATGGCCAAAACAGTCAAGAAATCTGGTCCTAAGAAGGCCAAACGCAACGTTCCCAACGGCGTTGCCCATATTCAGAGCACCTTCAACAACACGATCGTCTCGATCACCGACACCACTGGCGAGGTCATTTCCTGGTCCTCGGCAGGTGCCAGCGGTTTCAAGGGTGCTCGCAAGGGCACACCGTTTGCTGCCCAGACCGCAGCTGAAGCTGCTGCACGCAGAGCACTCGAACAGGGAATGCGTCAGATCGAGGTGCTCGTCCGCGGCCCCGGTTCTGGACGTGAAACAGCGATTCGGGCGCTACAGGTTGCCGGTCTCGAAATCACATTGATCCGCGACGTCACCCCCCTGCCGCACAACGGCTGTCGCCGTGCCAAGCGTCGGCGCGTCTGAGCCAGCGCGTCCCCCTTCAGGTCCCTCTCTCCCCCGCCTCAGACCGTGTTGCAATACCAGATCGACCGCATCGAGCATCAGATCGCCGACGATCGCTCCCAGACCGGTGTGTTTCTCATCGGCCCGCTCGAGCGGGGCCAGGCCACAACCCTGGGTAACTCCCTGCGGCGTGTGCTGATGGGCAACCTTGAAGGCACTGCAGTTACAGCCGTGCGCATTGCCGGCGTCAACCACGAATACGCCACCATTCCAGGAGTTCGTGAGGATGTGCTGGACATCCTTCTGAACTGCAAACAGATCACGGTCAACAGCCGCACCAATGAGCTGGAGATCGGCAGGCTTGTGGTTGCAGGCCCTGCAACAGTGAAGGCCCGCGACCTGCAGTTCTCCTCACAGGTGCAGGTTGTGGATGGCGAGAAGGTCATCGCCACCGTGAGTGACGGCTACAGCCTCGAGCTGGAAGTGCATGTGGAACGCGGCGTCGGTTATCGACCTGTCGACCGCCACAACGAGGACACCAGCGCCATTGATCTGCTTCAGATCGATTCCGTGTTCATGCCCGTTCATCGCGTGAACTTCACCATCGATGAGACAGCTGTTGCTGAAGGAGGGTCCGCACGCGAACGCCTGCGCATGGAGGTGGTGACCGACGGTTCAATCACCCCTGACGATGCCATCGCTCAGTCGGCGAACCAACTGATCGAACTCTTCCAGCCACTTGCCACCGTCACCATGGTGGAAGAGGTTCAGGCTGAACCCGAACCCACAGCCGAAGCTCAGATCCCGCTCGAGGAACTGAATCTGTCCGTTCGCGCCTACAACTGCCTGAAGCGCGCCCAGGTCAATTCCGTCTCCGATCTGATGGGCTTCAGCTACGAGGATCTGCTGGAGATCAAGAACTTCGGCTCCAAGTCCGCTGATGAGGTGATCGAAGCCCTTGAGAGGATCGGCATCCAGATCCCACAGAGCCGCACCAGCGTCTGATTCCCTGCCAACCCCGTAATTCAGCTCCTCCAGAACCATGCGCCATCAATGCCGAGTCCCTCAGCTGGGACGTCCAGCTGACCAACGCAAAGCAATGCTTCGCGGCCTGACCACGCAGCTGATTCGCGAAGGTCGCGTCACCACCACCAAGGCCAGGGCCAAGGCACTGCGCGATGAAACAGAGCGCATGATCACACTGGCCAAGGAGGGAAGCCTCGCCTCCAGGCGCCGGGTACTTGGTTATGTCTACGACAAGCAGCTCGTGCACGCCCTGTTTGAGAAGGCTCCGGATCGCTACAGCGATCGCAAGGGTGGCTACACCCGCATCACACGCACCGTGCGTCGACGCGGAGACAACGCAGAGATGGCGATCATCGAACTGGTCTGAATTCCGGTTTCAGCATCACGTCTATCAACATCCCTGGACCCTCGACTGATTCTGTCGGCAGCCGTTTCAAACGGATCGCCCTCAGTCTTCAGTACGAGGGTTCCTTGTTCTGCGGCTGGCAGCGTCAATCCAACGGAACCAGTGTTCAGGAGGTTCTTGAGGATGCCATCTCAGCTCTCGACCCCCATCGACCGGTGCAGACCGTGGCCGCAGGCCGCACCGATGCCGGCGTTCATGCGGCAGGCCAGGTGGTGCATTTCGACAGCAGCGGTCCGATTCCAGCCAGCCGCTGGGCTCCGGCTCTCAACGGACGCTTACCCTCCTCGATCCGCATCCGAGAAGCGGTTGAACGCCCATTGCGCTGGCACGCCTGCTACTCAGCGAGCTACCGGCGCTACCGCTACACCCTCTACAACGGCAGGAGGCCGAACCTTTTTCTGGCTCCCTGGAGCTGGCATCGATACCAGACCCGCCTGGATGAGCAAGCGATGGGAGAGGCGCTTCACGGTCTGCTGGGACATCATGATTTCGCGGCCTTCCAACGTTCTGGCAGCAGACGATCCCACTCGCGCACGACGATTCAGGACGTCTCCATCCAGCGTCATGGAGACCTTGTTGATCTCGAGATCCAGGCCAGCGGTTTTCTCTATGGAATGGTGCGTCTGCTGATAGGCCAGCTTGTGGCCGTGGGAGAGCATCGACTGACCCCGGAACAGTTTGAACGCCGCTGGAGAGAACGTCGCCGCCATGAAGTGAAGGATGGAGCTCCGGCTCAGGGCCTCTGTCTGCTGCGTGCCGGTTACCCCGAAGAGATCTTCAGCAAGGGAGGCTGGTACGATTGCAAACCGACTTTTTTTCTGGTCAGCGAAGATCCACCCCCGGATCCTCCGCCCTGGCCGGTCTCTTCCTGAACGGCCGATCGCCCCCACCTGATTTGATCAGGGTGCGACCCACCGACAGGTAAAGTCGATCTTTGAGCTCTGAACAGCACGCCACGGCGTACCTGAAGCTCCCTGCCCAGCTTCGTCGCTTGCGACGAGGCATACCCGAACCGGCATGCCGGCGCGATGAACAAGACCTCAGTCCCTTCCATCGATTCAATCGACCGCCAGTGGTATCTGGTGGACGCTGAGAATCAAACCCTCGGTCGTCTGGCCACCGAGGTCGCTTCCGTGCTCCGCGGCAAGAACAAAGCCAGCTACACCCCGCACCTCGACACCGGCGATTTTGTCGTTGTCGTGAATGCCGACAAGGTGAGAGTGAGTGGCAGCAAGCCACAGCAGAAGCTGTACCGCCGGCATTCCGGACGTCCGGGTGGAATGAAGGTTGAAACCTTCGCTCATCTGCAGGAGCGTCTTCCCGAGCGAATCGTGGAAAAAGCCATCAAGGGCATGCTTCCCCACAACGCTCTGGGGCGTCAGATGTTCCGCAAGCTGAAGGTGTACAAGGGTGCCGATCATCCCCACGCCGCACAGCAGCCTCAGCCCATGCAGCTCGATCCCGCCGCTTCCGCCAAATGAGCACATCCAATTCCGTCGTTTACTGGGGAACCGGTCGCCGCAAGACCTCGGTTGCCCGTGTTCGCCTGATTCCCGGCAACGGCACCATCACCATCAATGGCCGTCCCGGAGATAATTATCTCAACTACAACCCTGCCTACATCGCGGCTGTCAAGGCTCCTCTGCAGACCTTGGGGCTGACGGCTGAGTACGACGTGCTGGTCAACGTTCGCGGCGGTGGTCTGACCGGTCAGGCCGATGCCATCAAGCAGGGTGCGGCAAGAGCCCTCTGCGAGCTCTCCGCGGACAACCGCAAACCCCTCAAGACAGAAGGTCACCTCAGCCGTGACCCCAGGGCCAAGGAGCGTCGCAAGTACGGCCTCAAGAAAGCCCGCAAGGCTCCCCAGTTCTCCAAGCGCTGATCCCTGTCATGCCAAAGCCCGACATTCATCCCACCTGGTATCCCGACGCCAAGGTGATCTGCAATGGAGAAGTGGTGATGACCACTGGCTCCACCCAGCCCGAAATTCACGTCGACGTCTGGAGCGGCAACCATCCGTTCTTCACCGGCACGCAGAAGATCCTCGACACCGAGGGACGTGTGGACCGCTTCATGCGCAAATACGGCATGGGCAGCACCGGCAGTGTCAACGACGACAACAAAGCCCCAGCCAAGGACGAGGCGAAAGCAGAATCCTGATGCACAGATCAATCGCCGCACTGGCGTTCGATCACAGAGAGACTTGTCCCCGGATGCAGAGATGGTTCTGCCTTCGGGGCTTTTTTCTGAAAGTCCCAACCCTGCAGGCCCCTTCCCGACCATGCTTCTGAGGCGATGGACTCCTCAACTCTGATCAGTCGTCTTGAAGCGGCAACCAGCAGTTTCCACAATCTGGAACGTCAGCTCGCTGATCCTGACGTGGCCTCGGATCCGGAGCGGCTCCAGTCTGTGGCCAAGGAGCGCTCACGCCTTGAGCCACTTGTCCTCGACTACTCCAGCCTCCAGGCCGTTCTTCATGAGAGGGACCAGGCGCGGACGCTGTTGCGTGAAAGTCGCGGCGACTCCGAAATGGAGGAACTGGCTCAGCTGGAACTCCAGTCTCTGGAGCAACGCCACGACGAGCTGATTCAGAGGCTGACCGTTGCGCTTCTGCCACGCGATCCCCGTGACGAACGCAGTGTGATGCTGGAGATCAGAGCAGGGGCAGGAGGCGATGAAGCTTCCCTCTGGGCCGGAGATCTTGCCCGCATGTATGAACGCTTCAGCAGCCGGCGCGGCTGGACGGTGCTGCCTGTGAGCGCCAGCGAAGCCGACCTCGGCGGCTACAAGGAGCTGATCCTGTCCGTGAAGGGTGAAGCCGTCTTCAGCGAATTGAAGTTTGAAGCCGGTGTGCACCGCGTGCAGCGCGTTCCCGCAACGGAATCCCAGGGTCGCGTTCATACCTCCACGGCAACCGTGGCTGTGATGCCGGAGGCGGATCCCGTCGAGGTTCAGATCGAACCAGGAGATCTTGAGATCAGCACGGCCCGATCCGGCGGTGCTGGTGGGCAGAACGTCAACAAGGTGGAGACAGCCGTTGACCTGCTTCATAAGCCCAGCGGCATCCGCGTGTTCTGCACGCAGCAACGTTCCCAGCTGCAGAACCGTGAACGGGCCATGGAGATTCTGCGGGCCAAGTTGTATGAACGCCAGCTGGCTGAAGCGAATGAGCGTGAGAGTTCAGCCCGACGCTCTCAGGTGGGGACCGGCGACCGCAGCGAGAAGATCCGCACCTACAACGCCAAGGACAACAGAGTCACCGACCATCGACTGGGGCGGAATTTCACCCTTGAAGCCGTGCTCCAGGGACAGATGGAGGATGTGATCGGAGCCTGTGTGGCCGAAGAGCAACGCAGCAGACTGGAACAGCTCAGCCAGCAGAACGACGATTGAGGCGAGAGTTCAGAAGTTTCAGATACCGATCACATACTTCGCCCACTCACTGTGGCGACCGGAATCGATCTGTCGAACAGCCTCGAAACTGAGACTGCTGAGAGGGCGACGAGGAACCCGCTTGAGAGGCATCTCGGCTTCGGAGGGCGTGCGACTGGCCTTGCGGACATTGCAACTGGTGCATGCCGTGGTCACGTTGTCCCAGGCATCGGTTCCACCACGACTGCGAGGGATCACGTGATCGATCGAGAGCTGTTCGCGGCTGCCGCAGTACTGACAGGTGTGATTATCCCGCTGAAACACGTTGCGGCGGGTCAGCGGCACCTGACGGAAGGGGACTCTCACAAACTGCCGCAGACGGATCACCGTGGGCACGTGCATGTCACGCCGGATCAGTCGCTCGGAGTCATGTTCGAGACTTTCGGCTTTCCCCTTGATCATCATCACGACGGCGCGACGCCAGGTGGTGATGTTCAACGGTTCATAGGACGCATTGAGAACGAGAACCTGGCCCATGCCAGCTCCCTGATTACGAGGCATGCTATCGGGGTCACAAGGGCGGCTTTGTGACCTTCACTACCCGGCCCCAATGCCAGACCTGTCTGCCGATCGCACCAGCCCCTCCAGCCCTGAGAAGGCCGCTGGTGCGGACCCGCGGCAGCGAGCCTGGATGGAGGTGTCGGCCTCAGCCGTTGAACACAACGCCAGAACACTGAACAGTCTGCTGGCGTCAGATTGTGAACTGATGGCGGTCGTCAAGGCCGATGGTTACGGACATGGAGCCGAAACGGTGGCCAGGTCGGCCATCTGTGGGGGAGCGACCAGCCTGGGTGTCGCCACCCTTCAGGAAGGGATCGAACTGCGTCGCGCCGGACTGGAGCTGCCGGTGCTCGTGCTGGGAAACCTGACCCAGCCCGAAGACCTTCGAGCCTGCCTTCACTGGCAGCTGATGCCCACACTGAGCAGCATGCGCGAGGCTCTCCTCTGCCAGAACCTCGCCAATGGCAGCGGCCGTCAGTTCACGGTGCAGCTCAAGCTCGACACCGGGATGACCCGACTCGGGTGCGATTGGCAGGACGGCGAACGCCTGACCGAAGCGATCCTGCAGCTCGATCAACTGAATCTCAAGGGTGTTTACAGCCATCTCGCACTTGCCGATGGCGAACTTGAAGGACACGCGGAGCAGATCACGCGCCTTCAGCAGGAGCGGTTCCAGGCCGTGACCCGAACCCTCGGGCAGAAGGGTATCCAGCGACATCTGGCCAATTCAGCGGGCACGCTGCGTGACCGGTCACTGCATCACGATCTGGTGCGAGTGGGACTGGCGCTTTACGGGCACGCACCAAGCGCCCAGTTCGAGAGGAGTCTGGATCTGCAGCCGGCGATGTCGGTCAAGGCTCGGGTCAGTCTGATCAGGGAAGTCGCCGCAGGTGTGGGAGTGAGCTACGGGCACCGATTCGTGACAAGTCGGCCAAGCCGACTGGCTGTGATCGGCATCGGCTACGCCGATGGGGTCAGCCGCTGCCTGTCGGGACGAATCCATGCTCTGCACCGCGGCAGAATTCTGCCCCAGGTTGGTGCAATCACCATGGACCAACTGATGCTGGATGTCACCGACCATCCCGATCTGGAGATCGGCGATGTCGTCACGCTGCTGGGACAGGATGATCAACAGGTGATCCGACCTCAGGACTGGGCCGAGCTCTCGGATTCCATCCCCTGGGAAGTGTTGTGCAGCTTCAAGCACCGCCTGCCGCGACTGGTGGTCTGAACGGATGCCCCCTTGATAAGGTGGGCGTGCCGCTGGAGAGGTGGCTGAGTGGTTGAAAGCGGCTCC
>CAYWOE010000048.1:0-8164 GCA_964459855.1 uncultured Synechococcus sp.
CGATCATCTCGCTCCACAGCTCCATGGAGAGCACAAGATTGAAGCCGAGCAGAACGAACAGTGCGAATCCACCGTTGACTCGCCAGAACCCCAGTGCCGCTGTGATCAGAGCGAACAGCCAGGCCGGCGGCCACTCCAGCAGCCACTCGGTGATGGAGACCAGGGCCAGCACCGACAGCTTGATCACATCAAACAGTCCCTGAGCGTTGGCCAGCAGCCACTCAACGCCCAGATCAATCGCCTGACCGAGCCAACCTGCTTGATGCGCAGCAGCAAGGATCAACATCAACCTCCTCCCTCCATTGACAGCAGGAGCTGGCGCGGACCGATCACTCCCAGCAACCGCCTCTCTTCATCCAGAACCGGCACCGGATCAGGACTGGTCGCCACAGCATCAATGGCATCCTTCACGGATGTGCCGGCGGACAACGTGCTGACGGCCCCCACGTCAACCCAGCCGAGATCCGCCCGGATCAAACCGCGCAGATGATGCCGACGATCGGTCACGTACACCGTGTCATTCCCGTGGTCAGGAAGAGGCTCACCCGGCTCACACACCAGTTGCTTGAGGGGAGGCTGGGCAATGGCCTCCACCGTCAGGACCGAAGCCACATCAACATCGCGGAAGAAACGCTTGACCGCGTCATTGGCTGGATTGTGAAGCAACCGGTGAGCTGTGTCGCATTGCAGCAGCCGTCCTGAGTGCATCAGCGCGATGCGGTCACCGATCCGGATCGCCTCATCGAGGTCATGGGAAATGAACACCACGGTGCGCCGGTGCTCTGCCTGAAGCTCCAGCAACAGATCCTGCATGTCCTTGCGGATCAGAGGATCCAGGGCGGAAAAGGCCTCATCCATCAGCAAGATCGGCGGATCCAGGGCCAGAGCCCGGGCCAGGCCAACCCGCTGCTGCATGCCTCCCGACAGCTGGCGTGGTCGTTTGCGCGCTTCAGTCGCGAGCCCGACCCGCTCCAGGGCCTGCATGGCACGAGCATGACGCACCCTCCGCGGCTGACCCGCAACCTCGAGTCCGAAGGCGGCATTGTCGAGCACGCTGCGATGCGGGAAAAGCGCGAACGACTGAAAAACCATGGCCATCTGATGACGTCTCAGCTCAGCCATCTGCCGTGCCGTCATCGCATTGAGTGACTGACCCTGGACCATGACCTCTCCCTCACAGGGGGAAATCAGACCATTCAGCATGCGCAGCAGGGTGGATTTTCCTGAACCGGAAAGACCCATCACAACGAAGATCTCACCAGGGAGAATCTCCATGGAGACGTCCTGAACAGCAGCGCGCACTCCATGACTTGCATGCAGGTGGTCAGGGTCCGCACCCGAACGGAGCTGGGCGATCAACTCCGGCGCAGATCCGCCGAACAGCTTCCAGACCGACTCGATGGAGATCTCTGAGTGCACTTCAGAGCCTCCGCCCAAGCCTGAGCTGCTTATAGCAGTTGCCTGATCCACTGATCACCTCTTGGTCACCATCCAAGGGCAACAGGTGTCGTGATACGCGTAGCTGACAGCAGCAAACACCGTGATTAGGTTGCGGATTGAGCCGCGTTCGCCACGTCGAATCAGCTCAGAGGGTCGGTGACGAGCTGTCAGACAGCGCCGCTGCTGTCCTTCGCACCGCCCCGCGCAGTAGAGGACCCGACCGGCATGACCACACTCAGAAGCCACCCGTCAGCGGAATCCGGTGATGAGCAACGCTTCGGGCAGCGACCCGAACGCGTGCGTGAAACCGATCACTATCAACAGGAGTACATCGAGCAGTTCGCAGACCGCTGGGATCGCCTGATTGACTGGGATGCCAGGGAAGAGGCTGAGGGCAACTTCTTTGTGCGGCTGCTGCACGAGCACGGCGCCCGATCCGTGCTGGACGTGGCCACAGGCACAGGCTTCCATTCCGTGCGTCTTCTGCGCGAGGGCTTCGATGTGGTGAGTGTGGACGGCAGCCCCAACATGCTGGCCCGTGCCTTCAAGAACGCCCGCGAACGGGACCTGCTGATGCGCACGGTTCATGCCGACTGGCGCTTCCTGAATCGCGACATCCACGGTGAGTACGACGCGGTGATCTGTCTGGGCAACTCCTTCACCCATCTGTTCCGCGAACGGGACCGCCGCAAGGCCCTGGCCGAGTATTACGCCGTGCTGAAGCACAACGGCATTCTGATTCTCGATCACCGCAACTATGACCGCCTTCTGGAGGGAACCTCCACAAGCGGCAAGAGCAATGTTTACTGCGGCAAGGATGTGGAGGTCGGGCCGGAACACGTCGACGACGGACTGGCCCGTTTCCGCTACGCCTTCAGCGACGGCAGCACCTATCACCTGAACATGTTCCCGCTGCGTCACGGCTACGTGCGGCGTCTGATGCGTGAGGTGGGCTTCCAGAGGATCACCAGCTACGGCGACTATCAACGGGGCCATGATGATCCCGACTTCTACGTTCACGTCGCGGAGAAGGAGTATCTGTTCGACACCGATCTCACGGCGATCTGAGCAATGACGAGCACCTATTCGCAAGCCGCCAGCACAGCAGCGAACTACTACGACAGTGATGACGCCGATCGTTTCTATGCAGGCATCTGGGGCGGGGAAGACATTCACATCGGTCTTTATGAGCGTTCCGATGAGCCGATTGCAAGCGCAAGCCGTCGCACCGTTGATGCACTGATTGAACTGATCGGCGCACCTCTGCAAGCCAAGCCAACCACCGATCTGCGGTTGGTCGACTTCGGGTCGGGCTACGGAGGTGCAGCCAGGAGGCTCTGCAGCAGCCCCGGGGTCCGGGTGGATGCCATCAACATCTCCGCCGTCGAGAACGCGCGGCATCGACACTTGAATGAGGAAGCCGGCCTGTCGGAACGGATCACCGTTCACGATGCATCCTTCGAGGCGGTGCCCCTCAGCGATGGTTGCGCCGATGTGATCTGGAGCCAGGACGCCATTCTCCATTCCGGCGACCGCAGAGCGGTCATGAAGGAAGCTGCACGCCTGCTGAAACCGGGAGGCGTGATGGTGATGACCGACCCCATGGCGGCGGATGGGGTGAACGCCGACTCGCTCACGGCCATTCTCGATCGCATTCATCTGGCGGATCTCGGATCACCTGAGCGGTACCGCGGCTGGGGCAATGAAGCCGGGCTGACGCGTACGGACTGGAATGACCGGACCACGATGCTGATCGAGCACTACAGCCGTGTCCGCATCGAGTTGCGTCGCCGACGGCAGGATCTTGAAAACAGTATTTCTCCCGACTATCTGGAGCGGATGGATGCAGGGCTGGGCCACTGGGTGGAAGGTGGCCAGTCAGGCAAGCTCAGCTGGGGCCTGATGCGATTCACCAAACCCCTGAGCTGATGGTGTCATCTGCGGGAGAGGACTCACCGTCGAACCTGTCACCGATCGAGGTGGTGCAACAACTGATTCGGGAGTGGAGCCTCGAGCAGCATCCCGAGGGCGGCTGGTTCCGTGAGCTCCATCGCAGCCCGTCCCTGGTCACCCGAGCCGATGGCCAGCAACGAGCAGCGATCACGAGCATCCTCTATTTGCTTGATGCAGGCTCAAGAAGTCGCTGGCATGCCGTGCATCACGCCGATGAGGTGTGGACGCATCTGCAGGGCACTCCCCTGAGTCTTTGGACCCTTGAGCCCGAGGGGGAGACTGCCGTGCAGCATGTGCTGTCGATGCACAATCCGGTGCATGTGGTGCCCGCCGGCCACTGGATGGCAGCTCGCTCGGAAGGGCAATACTCCCTGGTGAGCTGCTGCGTAGGACCTGGATTCGACTTTGCCGACTTCGAGATGCTCCGCGACAGACCGGCATCTCAGCAGCCTTCCGGAGCTCTGAGCGAGCTGATCTGAGCTCTCTTACGCTCAAGCGAGAGAAACCATTCCATTGGGCAGCAGTTTCGGCACCCTTTTCCGCATCAGCACCTTCGGAGAGTCCCATGGCGGCGGTGTGGGGGTGATCCTCGAGGGCTGTCCGCCTCGGCTGGAGATTGACCAGCAGGCGATTCAGGCCGACCTGGACCGACGCAAGCCCGGCCAGAGCCGAATCACGACACCGCGCAAGGAGGCCGATCAGGTCGAGATTCTCAGCGGAGTCATGGACGGCATGACCCTGGGTACACCGATCGCCATGGTCGTGCGCAACAAAGATCAGCGCCCGCAGGATTACAGAGAGATGGACGTTGCCTTCCGTCCCTCCCATGCCGATGCGACTTATCAGGCGAAGTACGGCATTCAGGCCCGCAGCGGCGGCGGTCGGGCATCGGCCCGGGAAACGATCGGCCGGGTGGCAGCCGGTGCGGTGGCCAGGCAGCTGCTCAAAAAGACTCACGGCACCGAGGTGATGGCATGGGTGAAACGGATTCACAACCTCGAAGCCAGCGTTGATGTCAACGCTGTGAAACGTGAGGATGTGGAAGCCAACATCGTGCGTTGTCCGGATGCCGCGATGGCCGAACGGATGATCGAACGCATCGAGACGATCGGTCGCGATGGCGATTCCTGCGGTGGTCTGATCGAATGCATTGTGCACAGCCCACCGGTGGGCCTCGGGATGCCTGTGTTCGACAAACTGGAGGCCGATCTGGCCAAGGCGATCATGTCGCTGCCCGCCACCAAGGGATTTGAGATCGGCTCAGGTTTCGACGGCACCCTGCTCAAGGGCAGTGAACACAATGACGCATTCCTGCCGAGCGAGAAGGGTCGGCTGCGCACGGCCACGAACAACTCCGGCGGCATTCAGGGAGGCATCAGCAACGGCGAACCCATCGTGATCCGCGTTGCCTTCAAGCCAACAGCGACGATCCGCAAGCAACAGCAAACCATCAACGATCGCGGCCAGGCCACCACACTGGCAGCCAAGGGACGGCACGATCCCTGTGTGCTGCCGAGAGCCGTGCCGATGGTGGAGGCGATGGTGAATCTCGTTCTTGCCGACCACCTGCTCAGGCAACAGGGTCAGTGCAGCCTCTGGTGAGACTGCACTGGCATGTTTCAGCTGCGGGACGACGATGAAACGCCGGTGCCGCTCACCAGCTGAGCCGCTGCCTTCGCCATGCGTCCGGCCACTGAACCAGCGGCGGCGGATGACTTGCTGGTCTTGCGCGCACGGCGAGCCGAACGCGGTTTACCTGCAGTACTGACGGATGTTGATGCTGTGGTGGCCTTCTTGGCAGCCCTGGTTGTGGTTGCCTTTCGGGTCGCGGGCTTCTTGGCCGAAGCCTTGGTGGCGGTTGCTTTGGCAGTGGGAGCCTTGGCCGCCGAAGTCTTCACAGCCACTCGCTTTTTGGCGGTGGTTTTCTTGGCAGCCGGCTTGCGAGCAGTCTTGCCGGAGGTCTGGCGATTTCGATGGCTCAGAACCATCACCCACTCCTCATCGGTGAGCGAGGAGGGTTTACTGCCGTGAGCATTGGCGAGCTTGGCGGCCTTTTCAATGTCCTGAATCAGGTTGACCCAGGAGGTTGAGAAACGCTTGTCGGACTGCGAACGAGCCCCGCTTTCCACCAGGGTCTCGACGACGCCCGAAGCGGTGACCTTCTTGCGACGCCGATTGAAAATTTCCTTCTGCAACTGGGCGATCAAAGCATCAGCCTTGTCGCTCAACTTGATGGATAACTGAGACATTGTCGCTGGAACATCTCTCTTATCTGTAGCAGATGGGTCTCATTACTACAACTCATGCGCCGATCCAGGCGGTCAGAGCAGGATCAAGACCATCGTTTTCAAACACGGTTCGACCGAGAGCGATGGCGTCATATCCCACCTCCAGCCAGGAGAAAAGATCAGCAGCACGCAGGCCCCCGGCTGCAATGACGAACGGAAGGCTTCCCATCGGAGCAGCGATCTGCCGATAAAAGCCGCGACCGAGGACGCTTGCAGGAAACAACTTGACCAGACGGCAACCCAGATCGGAGGCCTGTCTGATTTCTGATGGAGTCATCACTCCCGGCACCAGCAGAAATCCCAGCCGCTTTGCCGTTTCCTGCAGCGCTGCGTTCAGCAGAGGTGACATGGCATAGCTGACCCCGAGGTCAGACACCTGCTGAAGAGCGGACTGCTGCGTGATCGATGCGACGCCGATGGACAGAGTTGCATGACGGGTTTTCGCAGCCATGACCAGATCCACCCAACGCGGATGATCAACCCAGGCGATCTCCACATGCTGAACACCCGCCTCAGCCAGCTGATCGAGCTGCCGGCAGAGACGGGTGGATGAGAAAACGGCGCCCAGATCAGCAAGCTCCGGACGCAGAACAACCAGAAGGGGCTGGATTCGCAGCGAACGAATCAAGCCCTCTTCGGCATCAGTCGGCATCAGACATATTCAGCGATACGGACATCACTGCGGATCAGCAGTTCCTGAAACTCCTCCGCATCCACAGTTTCCTGATCGACGAGCATGTCGGCCAGTTCATCGAGAACAGAGCGGTTATCCACCAGAACCTTGGTGGCACGTCGATAGGCCTGAGCCACCAGATCGGAAACCTCCTCATCGATGGTTGCCGCCGTGTCCTCGGAGAAGTCACGTTCGGCAGCGATGTCGCGTCCGAGGAACATGCCTCCCTGGGAACGGCCCAGTGCCACAGGCCCGAGCTTGTCGCTCATCCCGAAACGGGTGATCATCTGCCTTGCGGTGGACGCCACCTGCTGAAGGTCATTGGAAGCACCGGTGGTGACTTCATCCTCCCCGTAGACAATCTCTTCCGCGACACGACCGCCCAGAGCAACCGCCATCTGGTTCTGCAGATAGGTGCGTGAGTAAAGGCCGGACTCCATCCTCTCCTCACTGGGAGTGAAGAAGGTCAGACCCCCGGCATTGCCACGGGGAATGATCGAAATCTTCTGCACCGGGTCGTAGTCGGGCATCAATGCACCGACCAGAGCATGGCCCGCCTCGTGGTAAGCGACGAGACGTTTGCGGCGATCACTCATCACGCTGTCCTTTTTCTCAGGACCGGCCATCACCCGTTCGATGGCATCACTGATTTCGTCATTGCTGACTTCGCTCAGATCACGTCGGGCCGCAAGAATCGCTGCCTCATTGAGGAGGTTGGACAGATCGGCACCTGTGTAACCGGGCGTCCGTCGCGCCACCTTGTCGAGATCGACGTCTTTGGACAGGGTCTTTCCGCGGGCATGAACGCCGAGGATCTGGAGACGACCTGCGTAGTCGGGCCTGTCAACGGTGACCTGACGATCGAAACGGCCGGGACGCATCAATGCGGAATCGAGAACGTCAGGACGGTTGGTGGCCGCGACGATGATGATGCCGGTGTTCCCCTCGAAACCGTCCATTTCGGTGAGCAGCTGGTTGAGCGTCTGTTCGCGCTCATCGTTACCGCCACCCATGCCGGCTCCCCGCTGACGACCGACTGCATCGATCTCGTCGATGAACACGATGCAGGGAGCATTTTTCTTGGCCTGCTCGAACAGATCACGAACGCGGCTCGCACCAACGCCGACGAACATCTCCACGAATTCCGAACCGGAGATCGAGAAGAAAGGAACATTGGCCTCGCCGGCCACGGCTTTGGCAAGAAGAGTCTTTCCGGTACCCGGAGGACCCACCAGAAGAACACCCTTTGGAATCTTGGCTCCGACAGCGGTGAAGCGATCCGGGTTCTTGAGGAAATCCACCACCTCGGTGAGCTCAAGCTTGGCTCCCTCAATCCCAGCGACATCTCCGAAGGTGATCTGGGTTGAAGGCTCCATCTGCACACGGGCCTTGCTCTTGCCGAAATTCATTGCGGGATTGCCGCCACCGCCGCCGGACTGCGCGCGCCGGAAGAGGAAGAAGAGCCCTCCAAGCAGCAGGAGCGGAAAGATCAGGCTTGTCGCAGCCTGCTGCCAGGCGCCGGGCTGACGGGATGGCTGAACAGCGATGTCAACGTTGTGGTCGGTGAGCAGCTTGAGAAGATCCTTGTCAGGCGCGAGGTTCACCTCGGCGCGGCGACCGTCGGTCTCAACGACCTGAGCTGTGCCCCTGTCGGGGGATAGCAACACTCTGCTGACCTGGTCTTCCTGGACCCGCTCAACGAAATCGCTGTAACGGAGCGAGCGGGCCTCGGGCTGAGGGCCACCATTTCCACCAAAGAAAGCCGGTGCGATCACAACGATCGCGAGCACCAGCAGGGCCCCAAGGCCGA
>CAYWOE010000049.1:0-7743 GCA_964459855.1 uncultured Synechococcus sp.
CGACGGGCGCCCTTCACCTGGGCAACTGGCTGGGAGCGATCCGCAACTGGGTTGATCTTCAGCAGGATCACGACACCTTTTTCTGCGTCGTGGACCTGCATGCCATCACGGTCCCCCATGATCCGGATCGCCTGGCTCAGGACACCCTCAGCACGGCAGCGCTCTACCTGGCCTGCGGCCTGGATCCCGAACGCTCCACTGTTTTCGTTCAGAGCCAGGTGGCCGCTCACAGCGAGCTCTGCTGGCTGCTGAACTGCGTCACGCCTCTGAACTGGCTGGAACGCATGATTCAGTTCAAGGAGAAGGCGGTCAAGCAGGGGGACAACGTGTCGGTGGGGCTGCTCGATTACCCCGTGCTGATGGCCGCGGACATCCTTCTATATGACGCCGATCTGGTTCCCGTCGGCGAAGACCAGAAACAGCATCTGGAGCTGGCCCGCGACATCGCGCAGCAACGCGTCAACGCCCGTTTCGGCAGGGAGGAGTCACCCGTCCTCAAGGTTCCCAGGCCGCTGATCCTCAGGGAGGGCGCCAGGGTCATGAGCCTGACGGACGGCAGAAGCAAGATGAGCAAGAGCGATCCCAACGAGGGCAGCCGCATCACCCTGCTCGATCCCCCTGAACTGATCACCAAGAAAATCAAACGGGCCAAAACTGATCCTGAGCGTGGACTGGAGTTCAACAATCCAGATCGTCCTGAAACAGACAATCTGCTCGGGCTCTACGCCATCCTCAGCGGCCGGGGGCGGGACGCCGTGGCAAGGGAGTGTGTCGAGATGGGCTGGGGTCAGTTCAAACCCCTGCTGGCGGAAGCCACAGTTGCCGCATTGGAACCAATCCAGGAGCGCTATCGCCTGCTCATGAATGACCGGGCGCAGCTGGAGACAGTGCTGAAGGACGGCCGGGATCGGGCTGGCGCAGTCGCTGATCAGACCGTCAAACGGACCCGGGAAGCCATGGGGTTCCTCAGCGCCAGCTGATCAATGCCGGCTTCTTTGAAAAGATTCCCTAATCCTTAAAGCTCGATGAGAGGCTCAAGCGCATCAAAGAGCACTCAGTCGATGGGTTGCGCGCCATCAGGCCGGTCTCGCGAGTCCAGCAGCGAGATTCAGCTGGGTTTTTCTTCCTAGGCATATCGACTGCAGCACGTCAAGGGATCGCCCGGGTCCCTCGCCACGGGTCCGCGGCATTGACGAGGGTGGCGGCTCCTTTGTTTGGAGTCTCCCCGTTTGCTGCATCGACTCACCAAGCGCATCCGCCCCATTGCTCAGTCAGCACCGAAGGCCATCGGCATCGGCGCCATCGGCATGGGATTGACACTGTGTCTTGGACAGGGCCTGCAGGCCGAGCGCTCCAGTGAACGACTCCAGCGGAACCGCACAGTGGCGAATGCCCTGAAGCCGCAGCGATCGGCAAGCACCTCAACGAGCAGCGTTTCCGGGCGGCCCGCATCTCCCTACGCCATCACCCCCGAACGACGCGCCCTGCTCAACACCATCCGCTTTGCGGAAGGCACCTGGAAGAACGGCAGAGACCTGGGCTACCGCATCCTTTATGGAGGCGGTCAGTTTGAGGATCTTTCCCGACATCCCGACAGGGTGGTCGTGAAGCGCTATTCCAGCGCTGCGGCTGGGGCTTATCAGTTTCTGCCGAGCACGTGGCAGGAAGTTGCTCAGAGGCTGGATCTGCCCAGCTTCGCTCCGGAACATCAGGACCAGGCCGCACTGCATCTGGTCAAGAAACGCGGTGCTCTGCAGGAAATCGACCGCAACGGTCTCACCAAGGCTGCCATGAACCGCCTGGCACCCGAATGGGCCTCCTTTCCGACCCATGCCGGTCAGAGCGCCTATGGACAGCCCGTGAAAAGCCATGCCGAGCTGGTGGCTTTCTATAAATCCAATCTGAACCGACTGCGTCAGGGTGCCTGAGCTTCTCTCCCGCGATGGCCGCGGGAGAGAAGCTCATCGCGAGGCACGGGAGACACGTGCCGACAGAGCCCACACCTCCATGACGAGCTGGTGCCAGGGTGCCATCGCCTTCATTGAGACGGCGACAGGCTCTGAGGAAGCCTCCAGCAGAGAACGGGTCGCTGCGATGGCACGCTTGCCGTCGGCGAGTCTCTCAGCAAGCTCGAGGCGATCACCCGGCGAGAGAACACTGTCCGGGCATTGCTCGAGCAACGCCTGACCTCTGGTGAACCAGTGGTCAAAATCCGCAAGCAACGAAGCAAGCAGTGACCCCAGCAAGTCACCACCTTCAACATCAGAGGACAAGTGAAACGAGCTTCGCTGTCTGGCGAGCGTACATCCACTAATAGGATGATCGCTGCCTGTCAGCCGTGGCGACAGGCAGCGATCAGATCTCAGAACTCACGCATCCATGCCCGTCGTCACCCTTCCGAACGGAACAACCAAAAATTTTGACGGGCCAGTCACCATCGCCGATGTTGCAGCATCAATCGGCCCAGGACTAGCCAAAGCAGCTGTTGCTGGTGTGGTTAACGGTGAATCACTGGATATGGCAATGCCGATTAATCAGGATGCCGATCTTCGCCTGCTGACAGCAAAAGATGCCGAAGGAATAGACATTATAAGGCACTCTTTTGCCCACCTAGTTGGTCATGCTGTTAAACAATTATATCCAGAAGCTCAGATGGCGATCGGTCCCGTTATCAAGGATGGCTTCTACTACGACATTGCCTACGACAAGCCATTCACTCCTGAGGATTTGGCTGCGATCGAAACCCGAATGAAGGAGTTGATAGCAAAAGACTACGACGTCAATGTTGAGGTGGTTGATCGTCATCGTGCGAAGCAGGCCTTCGCGTCGCGACACGAACCTTACAAGTTGGAAATTGTCGAGGAGATCCCTGACGGCGAGACAATCAAGCTTTATCACCACGAGGAATACACGGATATGTGTCGTGGTCCTCACGTACCGAATACCAGTCACCTCAGGCACTTCAAGTTGATGAAGGTGTCTGGCGCTTACTGGAGGGGAGACTCCAACAACCAGATGCTGCAACGGATCTACGGAACGGCCTGGGGCACGGAAAAGGAGCTTAAATCACACTTGAAACAGCTCGAGGAAGCTGAAAAAAGAGATCATCGACGCCTGGGCCGGCAGCTCTCCCTGTTCCACATCCAGGAGAATGCTCCTGGGATGGTGTTCTGGCATCCGTCCGGGTGGGCTGTTTATCAAAAACTTCAACAATATATTCGCAGGAAGCTAAGAGAATCTGACTACCAGGAAATCAGCACTCCTCAGATCGTCGACAGAACGTTGTGGGAGAAGTCCGGACACTGGGATAAGTTCAAAGAGGATATGTTCACAACATCGTCTGAGAACAGAGATTACGCGGTCAAACCCATGAATTGTCCGTGTCATGTTCAAATCTTCAATCAGGGATTACGCAGCTACAAGGATTTACCCGTCAGGCTTTCGGAATTTGGCTCATGTCATCGCAACGAGCCTTCGGGAACATTGCACGGGTTAATGAGAGTCAGAAATTTTGTCCAGGATGATGGACACATCTTCTGCTCGGAGGATCAGGTTCAGGACGAAGTTTCGAATTTCATTGATCTTGTTTTCGATGTCTATAAAACCCTGGGATTCAATACAATTTCCATAAAATTATCGACACGACCTGAAAAAAGGGTTGGCAGCGATGAAGTCTGGGATAAATCTGAAAAAGCACTTCAGGATGCGCTTGAAAATAAAAATCTGGATTGGGAGCTTTACCCAGGCGAGGGTGCTTTTTATGGACCCAAAATTGAATTCTCGCTTCAGGATTGTCTTGGAAGAGTCTGGCAATGCGGAACAATCCAGGTTGATTTCTCCATGCCTGAGCGACTCGACGCCAGCTTCATCGGTGAGGACGGAACACGACACACACCGGTCATGCTCCACAGAGCTGTTCTCGGAAGTTTCGAACGATTCATCGGCATCCTGATTGAGAATTACGCCGGCGAATTTCCCTTCTGGCTGGCACCGGAACAGATCAGGATTCTGCCTGTCAGTGACGATGCAAGAAGCTTCTCAGAAAAAGTGCAGAGAAAGCTGCTGGTCCAAGGTATCTCCGCGACCGTTGATGAATCCGGAGAACGACTTGGCAAGCTGATCCGCAATGGCGAAAAAGCCAAGATCCCAGTTCTCGCTGTGATCGGAGCCAAGGAAGCTCAAAACAACACAGTGAGTCTTAGAAGCAGAAAGAATGGAGATATCGGAGAAATATCCGTTGACGAACTGGTCAACTACTGCGTCCAAGCCAATGAAAAGAAATCGGAGGACGCTCCCATTGGTGTCAGCCTGACATGAAGCTCCATGATCTGAATCGCCTCAGAACGGCGCCTGCACTCAGTTCAGCAGACAAGGCAGCGATCTTTCCCGAGCTTCAACAGGAGATGAACCACTACCTGTGGTTCACCATCGGCATCATGGCTCTGTCAGCTGATCAGGCGGTCGAATCCCTTCGCGAACTTGAGAAGCATCTGGCCTGGTCAGCTCATGATCTGATTGCCGATCCTGATCTGCAAGGACCTGTTTATCTCAAGGCCAATCAACAGACACGCACCGCCAGGTTGCGTATTGAGCACGGACTGGGTGAGGGCATCCTGATCAGCGGTCACGGCATGGACAACAGCCAGCCGAGCGCGACCTGGGGACCCCTGCCGCTTGATTTCTTCGGGACGGCCGGCTGAATGGCCGCCGTCCGCAAGGGAAGGCGATCCAATTGCTTGCCGAGTCGGGACGCGAGCTCCAGCCTGAAGAGATCGGTGCTGATCTTCACCAATGGCCACCAAGACCTACCTGGCAGGAGATCTTGGTGGTACGAAAACGCTGCTGTCTCTCTACAGGGACATTGACGGCCGGCTGAAACAGGACAAGGTCCATCGCTACAGATCGGCGGACTGGGATGACCTTGAGTCGATGCTCAGGGACTTTCTGAATCAGACGCCTGATGATCTTCCGAAACCGGCCAGCGGCTGCATCGCGGTTGCCGGACCGGTGCATCAAGGCAGTGCGAAGCTCACGAATCTCCCCTGGCGGATGACTGAGAGATCACTCTCTGAGGTGACAGGGGTGCAGCGGCTTGAGCTGGTCAACGACTTCGCCGTCCTGATCCATGGCCTGCCGCATTTTTCTGATCAACAGCAACACGTGCTGCAGCTGGGCCGCGGTCGTTCGACACCGGCACCTGCCGGCAGCGACAGCGGACCCGTCGCGATCCTTGGTGCAGGGACGGGGCTGGGCATGGCACGCGGCATCCCGATGGCCAGGGGATGGCTAGCCATGCCCAGCGAGGGAGGACACCGGGAATTCGCACCCCGCAGCGATGCGGAGTGGGAACTGGCGAAGTGGCTGAAGCAGGACCTGCAACTGCGACGGTTATCCATCGAACGGATCGTGAGCGGAACCGGCCTCGGTCATGTGATGAACTGGCTGCTCAACAGGCAGTCGGATCTCCAGCATTCTCTGCGGGCTCACGCCCACGCCTGGCGAACAGTCGCCGTTGATCAGCCCGGGTATCAGGATCTGCCCTCGCTCACTGCCGAAGCCGCCGCGGCCGGAGATCAGCTGGCAAATGAAGCCATGAGGCTCTGGCTTGGTGCCTATGGGTCCGCCGCGGGGGACCTGGCCCTGCAGGAACTGTGCATCGGAGGCCTGTGGATCGGAGGGGGAACAGCCAAGAAGAACCTTGACGGTCTGAGCTCCAGCCAGTTCCTGGAACCGTTGCGTTCCAAGGGACGGTTTCGGTCTCTGATCGAGGGGATGACCATTCGAGCGGTCGTTGATCCGGAAGCAGGGTTGTTCAGTGCGGCCTGCCGTGCGCGTGATCTTGTGGAGCCGAGTGGGACACTGGCCTGAGTAGAGCAGCAGGGATGGCGCAGCCGCGCATTGGCCAGACCGTGGTGGTGGATGTACCCGCCACCACCGCCAACATCGGGCCAGGCTTCGACTGCCTTGGCGCCGCCCTGGATCTCAACAACCGCTTCACGATGCGTCGCATCGAGGGCCATGGAGAGCGCTTCGAGCTGATCATCGAAGGACAGGAGGGGTCGCACCTGCGCGGCGGCGCTGAAAACCTCGTCTACCGAGCAGCTCAGCGGGTGTGGAAAGCCGCCGGTGAGGAACCCGTGGCGCTGGAGGCAAGAGTGCGTCTGGCAGTTCCACCGGCACGGGGGCTGGGAAGCAGTGCCACGGCAATTGTGGCCGGGCTTGTGGGGGCCAATGCTCTTGTGGGAGAGCCTCTGAGCCGCGAAAAACTGCTGGAGCTGGCCATCGACATTGAGGGGCACCCTGACAACGTGGTGCCGTCACTGCTGGGAGGCCTCTGCATGACCGCCAAGGCTGCGTCCCAGCGCTGGCGCGTTGTGCGCTGTGAATGGATGAACAGCGTCAAGGCGGTGGTGGCCATTCCGGCGATCCGGCTGAGCACGAGTGAAGCCCGGCGAGCCATGCCGAAAGCGGTGCCCGTCGGCGATGCAGTGGTCAATCTGGGCGCACTCACCCTGCTGCTGCAGGGGCTGCGCACCGGAAACGGCGATCTGATCTCCGATGGCATGCACGACAGGCTGCATGAGCCCTACCGCTGGCGATTGATCAAGGGCGGCCAGGAGGTCAAGGAGGCGGCTCTCGCTGCCGGAGCCTGGGGATGTGCCATCAGCGGGGCAGGCCCGAGCGTTATCGCGCTCTGCTCCGAAGACAACGGCGCTGCCGTCAGCCAGGCAATGGTCAAGGCCTGGGAATCCGTGGGCGTCGCCAGTCGGGCCCCTCTCCTCAGCCTTCAGACGGCAGGCAGTCACTGGCAACCCAAGGATTCAGCCTGAGTCCAGAGCTGGGTAGAACTACTCAGGAGAGGCCCTGGAGCTGATAAGTTCGATCACAATTCTGGACGAGCCATGGACGCCAACCTGCCGCTGCCGGCTGCGTCCGACGCAGGCTTCCCCTGGCTCTCGCTGATCGTGCTGCTTCCGGCAGCGGCAGCGCTGCTGATGCCTCTTCTGCCTGGAGAGGATCAGAAACCATCACCGATCCCACGCAACCTCACGCTTGCCGTTCTGCTTGCGGATCTCGGTCTGATGATCGTCGCGTTCAGTCGTCATTACGACCCGCTGGACAGCCAGCTGCAGCTCGTGGAAAGAGTCAGCTGGGTTCCCGCGATCGGCCTGGAGTGGTCCCTTGGAGCGGATGGATTGTCCGCTCCACTCGTTGTGCTCAGCGGACTTGTCACGCTGCTCACAGTGGCGGCCAGCTGGAACATCACCCGCAAATCAAGGCTGTATTTCGCCCTGCTTCTCGTTCAGGCCTCTGCCCAGGGGCTGGTGTTTCTCTCCCAGGACTTCCTGCTGTTCTTCCTGGCCTGGGAGCTGGAACTTGTTCCGGTCTATCTGCTGATCGCCATCTGGGGCGGTCAGAACCGTCAGTACGCGGCCACCAAATTCATTCTCTACACAGCTCTGGCATCCCTGCTGATCCTGATCAGCGGCCTGGCCATTGCCAATTCAGGCGACAGCTTCACTCTCAACATGACCGAGATGGCGCAGCGCTCGCCGGGTGGAAGCTTCGGACTGCTCTGCTATCTGGGGTTCCTGGTCGGTTTCGGAGTGAAACTGCCGATCTTCCCGCTGCACACCTGGTTGCCTGATGCCCATGGTGAGGCCAACGCACCGGTCTCGATGCTGCTCGCCGGTGTTCTGCTCAAGATGGGCGGCTACGCGCTGCTGCGTTTCAACGTGCAGA
>CAYWOE010000050.1:0-7724 GCA_964459855.1 uncultured Synechococcus sp.
CATGACCACTGGTCAGTGCTGCCCCATTTGAGCAAGAGTGAGCCCTTCTGACCGCGTACACAGACCCATGCCAGGCTCCGCACGTCTCTGCCTGTTCTCCGGTCTGCTTGTGCTGGCCCTGGCTGTCTTCAATGCGCTGACAGCAGATGCGTTCACACCTTCCCTGCAGAGGGCAGAGGTGTTGTCAGGCATGGCGGCGGTCGGACTGATGCTGGTGGCGGTGCTCTGGACACGGGCCATACCGCTCAGCCCCAAGACTGTTGATCTCGAAGGTGAGCAGGGTCTGGTGATGGCAGACGAGCTGTCCGACGGTCTGCGCACGGAGCTTGCCTGGGGAAGCCACCAGTTTCTGACGGCGACATCGGCAGCATCCATTCTTGTTTACTGGGATGACAAGGTTCTGCTTCGTCGAGGTCTGATCACCGACGACTCGTTCTGCCCTGGCGAGATCTGTCGTCGCAGCACCGAGCGTCAGACCCTGGTTTCGCTTGTCAGGACCGCTCTCTATCCCGGCCGGCAGGAATTTGATGCCGTTCTCCCAGGACTGCCGGCGGTCATGGTGCAACCGCTTGGGCGACGTGGATGGATTGTGCTCGGCGGCTGGTCAGAGCGATGTTTCACCCGCTCCGATGAACGCTGGCTGGCGGGATGGGCAGAAAGGCTCAGAACTGAACTGGAGCTGATTCCCGCGATCGCGGACTGCGATCAGCAGCACCATCCGAAGGAAACCTGACCTGGGATTGAACCTTTCCGCCCGGGGCGCTGAACGTGATCCGTCCTTGCTTGCCGACCTTGCCCATCAGTTTGCTCGCCCGGGTCAGCTGGTCGTTGTCATCTCGCCTCAACTCCACGCTGCCCTCGGCAAGCACGTCTTCAGTGCTCCAGTTCCAACGGCAGGTCTGGGCATCAAGCGATTCTCCCGGCTGTTCAATCCTGCAATCACCGTTGATGTCAACGGTCGTTTCCTTGAGTCGAGCCATGAAACCGTTGCCGAAGATCCTTGTGCGCTCGAGCTCCGCTTCGAAGGGCAGCTCGGTTCGCACAACCTGTGTTCTGAAATTCCAGGTGGTGTCCCGGGCCCTGAGAACTCCTTTCTGCCGTGGCATTCGAACGGTGACAGGAGCCATCACCATCAGATCACCGGCAAGTGTGTTGCCCTCAAGACGTTTGCCCTGAAGTTGCTCAAGAACAGTGCCCTCCTCATCGCGTCGTTGCGCCAGAACTGGACCATCAGCACTCAGCAGTCCGGAATCGAGATTCCATCGAGCCCTGCCACTTCTCAGTGTTGTGTCCGGTTTGGATGGATCAGCATTGTCTGACCAGCGCTCAAGCTGAACCACACCCTTCAGGGTGAGGTCATTGGTTCTCTGCTGCAGCTCCGCTTCGCTGGCGCTGATCCGGGAGTCTTGATCGCTGGCCCTTGGACGTTGTTCGATCAGCAACAGACCTTCTTCAGGACGCCAGCGCAGACGATCTCCCTGAATCAGAAGCCTGGATCCGTTGAGCTGCTGCAGCCTGACATCGCCTTCCAGCAGGATCTGCTCGCCATCATTGACCACCAGAGCAAGATCCGATCGCACCCTGAACGAAGGCTTGCCCTTTCTGTACAGGACACCGACCGGCTGACGTGCGCGGACCAGTCGTCGACTCAGCTCGTAACGCGCTTCAGGACTGTTCAGACTCCAGTCGATGAATCCCTGCTTGTTTTTCTGCTCAAGCTTCAGCGAGCGGAAGACAAATGGAGGCGACTGAATTGTTGAAACCGGTTTCTCACTCGCACAGCCGGCCAGAAGGCTCAGAAAGATGAGCAGCCCACCATGCAGGCGGCCTCTTGAAGGCATCTGGCTCATCAGAGTGGTGCGTCAAGCTCGAGACGCTGCATGACAGGTTCCGGCTTGGGCAGAGCTGCCCCAGGAACAAGCCGTCCCCAGATCAGATGGTCGTTCCATGCTGTTGAAACAGCGCTGAGACCCAGCTGACGGAGAATGCGCTCACTGAGATCGGGCACGAGCGGTTGCAGGAGAGTGCCCACGATCCGCGCGCACTCCAGCACGGCATAGAGATCTTCACCAACCTGAACCTCCTGGCCAGGCTGCTTCATCTGACTCCATGGAGCCCTTTCATTGAGGAATCCATTGGTGTCGATCGCGAGCTGAAGCACCGCTTCAGCAGCTTTCTGGAAATTGAGAACCGGCATCGACTCGCGCACCTGCTGAATGGTCAGTTCGGCCTTGCCGCGAAGTGCATGCTCTTGTCGGACATCGTCGTTCACCGGCGGCAATCCGTTGTCAAACCACTTCCTGGACATCGATGAGGTGCGATTGAGCAGATTCCCGATCGTGTTGGCGAGATCGTTGTTGACCAGATCCACAAAACGCTGCTGCTGGAAATCCCCGTCATCGCCGAACTGGATGTCACGCAGCAGATACCAGCGCACAGCATCGGTTCCGCAACGCTCAAGCAACAGTTCAGGATCCAGCACATTGCCCAGAGACTTCCCCATCTTCTGCCCTTCGCGGGTCAGAAATCCATGCCCGAAGACTCTCTTGGGCAGCGGCAAACCGGCTGACATCAACATCGCCGGCCAGTAAACGGCATGAAATCGCAAAATGTCCTTGCCGATCACGTGCACGCTCACCGGCCAGCCCGCATGGCCCAGTCGGTCAAGGTCCACGGGGCCACCATCATCCAGGAGTGCCGTCAGATAGCCGAGCAGAGCGTCAAACCAGACATAGAAGGTATGGCCGGGGTGTCCCGGCACGGGAAGACCGTGAGAGACGTTCACCCGGGAGATTGAGAAATCGCGCAGACCACCGGCAACGAAATTCTCAACCTCCTTGCGTCGATTTGCCGGAGCGATGAATCCAGGCTCGGAGATCAGGGCCTCGATCGGTTCCTGAAACTTCGAGAGGCAGAAGAACAGATTCTCCTCGTCGCGCCACTCAAGAGGCTTGAGGTGGGTTGGACAGCAGGGTGACTTGGAATCAGCAGGCTCATCCTTGAATTCCTCGCAGTCGACGCAGTACCAACCCTCCTGATGTCCGGTTCGGATATGTCCTGATGCCTCGCAGCGACGAAAGAATTCCTGCACCAGGGGCAGGTGACGTTCGCTGGTTGTTCGGACAAATCGATCATTGCTGATCTCCCAGCGTGACCAGAGCTCCAGATATTCACGACTGATCAGATCACAGTGCGCCTGCGGGCTGATCTTGCGAGCCTCTGCCGTGCGCTGGATCTTCTGGCCATGCTCATCCACCCCGGTCACGAACAGAACGTTCTGTCCTTCCAACCGCTGGAAACGGGCCAGTGCGTCACAGGCAATCGTCGTGTAGGTGCTGCCGAGGTGAGGTTTGGCATTCACGTAGTAGAGCGGGGTTGTGAGGCTGTAGGTCATCGCTTCGGCGCTCTCCTTTGGCCCCTGGCTCTGGGGCAGGATCTTAACGACCCTCTTTGCGGCGCCTCTCTCCGCGAGGTGGCTCAGTTCCACGCGTGATGAAGCGAGTTGCAGGTCTCTTGCGTGTCTGCTCAGTCGTGGCAACGATGATGCGGTGTTGAAAACGGTCAGCAACGGAACAAACCATGACCGTCAGCGTTGATTCGGTGGACGTCCTTGTCTGGGGCGGGGGTACAGGAGGTGCTGCTGCCGCGATTCAGGCCGCCCGCGGCGGTGCTTCAAGCCTGCTTCTCACCCCGGGCTCATGGCTTGGCGGAATGGTGAGTTCCGCAGGTGTCTGCTGCCCTGACGGAAACGAACTCACCCCTTGGCAGACCGGGTTGTGGGGAGCCTTCCTGCGGGAACTGGAACGACATGAACCCGACGGACTGGACCACAACTGGGTGAGTTGTTTCGGCTACCGACCATCAACAGCGGAAACCATCCTTCAGAGCTGGGTGGATCAGGAATCCAGATTGCTGTGGTGGCCATGCACCCGTTTGCTCGAGGTGGAATCTGCAGGCGCCCTGATCACGGCGGTGAGGGTTGAAGTGGATGGCGAGATCCGAAAGGTGAGCTGCCGGGTCGTGATCGACGGCAGCGACCGAGGTGATCTTCTGCCATTGGCGAATGCGCCGTTCCGTTTCGGCTGGGAGGCCAGAGAGCAATGGAATGAACCCAGTGCACCGACACTTGAACGCCTCCGCGAGGAGGACTTTTTCCGGGCTCAGCCGGTGCAGTCCCCCACATGGGTGGTGATGGGTCAGCTTCAGAGTGAACGACTGAGGGAGTTTTCAAGCCCTGGTGATGGTGCTTTGAGCCCACAACTGTCTGATCCTTTCCGAGGTGCCTGTGACGCATTCGGTCTGGAAAAAACCATCACCTACGGGCGATTGCCATCCGGATTGGTGATGCTCAACTGGCCCCTGCACGGCAATGACTGGCATCAAAAAATTGAACGTGCCTTCCTTGGCGATCCCGACCAGGAGGCTGCGCTGTTCAGTGAGATGCAGACGCACAGTCTCAGGTTCGCAGGGGAGCTGATCAAAGCCTCCGGTGGATGGCTGCAACTCGGTGAGGCCTTCCCGGCTGATGCATCAAGCCCGGCGCCCTGGCTTGCCTCAATGCCCTACTGGCGCGAGGGTCGTCGAATGATCGGACGCACGACGGTGATCGAACAGGATCTTCTCCCGCAGACGCAGCAATCACTCATCAACGATCAGCCGCTGAATGAAAGCGCAGTGCCGCAGTCGATCGCCGTGGGGAATTACGCCAATGATCACCATTATCCCGGTGATGACTGGCCATTGGCTCCCAAAAGTTGCCGTTGGGGTGGCCGCTGGACAGGTACACCGTTCTGCATTCCCTACGGCGCCCTGCTGAGTGACACGATTGACAACCTTCTTTCGGCAGACAAGGCTTTCAGCACCAGTCACATGGCCAATGGAGCCACGCGGTTGCAGCCGCTGATCATGAATGTCGGTCAGGCAGCCGGAGCTGCCTCCGCACTCGCCGTGGAATTCATGCAACAACCCTGTGAGCTGTCGGTGCGCATCCTGCAGGATCGACTGATCACCGATGCCAGCGCGCCATCGGCTGTCGCCCCTCTCTGGGACACCCCCTGGCATCACAGTGCCTGGCGGCAGCGTCAGAGGTCAGTCCTGAAGGGGATTCATCCTGATGCAGCCCGTCCTGAGACCCTGCACACAGGCCGTCGATGGCGAGCGATCGTCACACCCCACGACCAGGATGGCTTTCAGGTCGAAGTGGAAGATGATGAACCCTGCCAGCTGATCACCCTGGAACCAGCTGTGAACGACTGGCTTCAGACCCTTGACAGACCAACGCGTGTTGAACTGCGAGGCACAAAGAACCCATGGGGAGGATGGTTCTGCGCGTCGTCAGTGCTGTGATCAGGCAGGGGCTGCAAGAAGTCTGAGCTGATCACTGTGTGAATCGACCTGCTCCACCCGCATGACCAGCGCATCACCCGGAAGGGATCCAGCTGGACATTCAGCAGCAAGATCCATCGCCAGCTCGTCAAGACGAACCAGGCCAAGTCGGTCCTGAGGCCTCAGCCAGCGCAGAAAGTCCACAGGCCATCGCTGCGATCGATGTCGTTCGAACCAGACCTGTTGCCAGTGACGCTGATCCTCTCTTGAAATCGCAAGCCCCTCGCGCACAGCGCCGTCGAAACTGTCGATGAGAATCTGCATCGACTCCTCGCTCAGTGGAGGTTCACCGTTGAGCACAGCAGCGATCTGACGTTGGACAGCAAGATCTCCATAACGTCGGATCGGTGAGGTGGCCTGGGCATAGGCGTCCAGACCAAGGCTGAAATGAGGTGATGGTTGGGTTCCCATCAGACCACGGCTGAGGCATCGCTTGATGGCGGCAAAACGCACAGCTCCATCAGGAAGATCCTCCAGCTCAGCCTCGGCAGGCAGTTCCGCCGGCAGCTGACTTCGATACGGCAGTGCGAGATCGTGCTTCACGCCGAATCGAGCGGCAACGGCACCGGCAAGAATCATCGCTTCGGCCACCAGCATTCTGGAAGGACCAGGCTCCGTGATCTGCACGGACAGTTCGCCGTCACGGCAGCGGATCCGACCTTCAGGCAGATCCATGAGCAGCGCACCCTGAGCCAGTCGCCAGCGGCGTCTGCGTTCCAGCAGTCTGTGAAGGTCGGAGAGATCCGCTTCTTCAGGAGGAGCGAAATCAATCAATTCATCAGCGTCCTCATAGGTCAGTCGATACCGGGGGGTGACCCAGCTGCGCACGATTCCGAAGTCGGCGATCGCACCATGCTGATCAAGATCGATCCAGGTGCTCCAGGAGGCATTGCGCCGTCCTGTTCTGATGCTGAAGGGGCCTGTCGAAAGTTCGGAGGGGAACATCGGAAGATTGCCTCTCGACAGGTAGAGGCTGCTTCCTCGACGTCGAGCCTCAAGATCAAGAGGTGATCCAGCTCTGATCAATCGTCCTGGATCCGCGATGTGAATCCAGAGACGTTCAGATCCGTTCGGTTGACGCTCCAGACCAATGGCATCGTCAATATCCCTGGTCTCGACATCGTCGATGGTGACGCAGACCTGAGCGGTGAGATCGACCCGGTTGTCGTCACCGGGAAATGGTTCTTCACTGCTCTGAACCAGTTGCCTGGCTTCCAGCTGCAACTGATCACTGAAACCAGTGCCCCAGGTTGTCCCCGACATTGATGCGGGTCGATGCTCGTCCCATTGACCAAGCTGAATCAGCAGCAGCCGGAGGTCCCTGGCGTTGGGTTCCAGCCGGACCGCTCTCAGCGATTTCAAAAGCTGATCATCCAGCTGAATGGTGTCGTCACCTTCATCAACAAGCTCCTGAAGAGACGAGATCCATTGCTGATGCTGGAGCGCCAGTGTTTTGAAATTCACTGGCTGACGGGCTTTGAGCAGATTCACCCACTGTGTTTCCAGCAGTTCTGAACGAGCCTGTGCCCTTCGTTCAGCCCGACGACGGCGGATCTCGGAGGGTGGCCTGGCCTGGACCAACCCCTGCTTCCAGCGGAAATAATCCCGGTCTTCCTGCAGAGCCAGCCAACATGCCGCTCGGCTGACAGCGGCGTCGCTGCCGCACACAAGCTCGGAGAATTCAGCGAGATCAATCGTCTCCGATGATTCCAGCATCAGGACCCACAGTTCACCCCATTCGCGACGACTGGGACAGTTGTGCTCGAGATCGATTTCATTGAACGACCATGGAGAAACCCCCAGCCGGGTGGACGGATCAACGTCACCTGGCAGGGGGTGAATGCAATCGAGCAGTCGAGCAGGAACGACCTGTTCCTTGCCTCGGAAGCCAACACTCAAACGTCGCTTGCTTCCATGAACAGAGACGACCACTGCAAGTTGTGGTGACCTGGTGTCACTTAAGCCGACCAGATCTCCAGACTTGCAGTCAACAGTGGCCAGAGGTCAACCCTCTGGATTCACAAAGGGGAGCAGAGCCACGATCCGTGCTCTTTTCACAGCATTGGTGAGATCGCGTTGCTGTTTTGCTGTGAGACCAGTGAGTCGACGGGGAAGAATCTTGCCCCGCTCAGTGATGAATTTCTTGAGCAGATCCACATCCTTGTAATCGATGGGATCGCCCGGCTTGATCGGAGAAAGGCGCTTCTTGAAGAAGGAGCTGGACATGAATTCAAAAAAGAGTGTTGAACTGGATGAACGGCAGACTCACTTGATCTCTTTGTGCAGAGTCATCCTGTTGAGCTGCGGGCAGAACTTCATCAGTTCAAGCCTTTCTGTGG
>CAYWOE010000051.1:0-7562 GCA_964459855.1 uncultured Synechococcus sp.
CTGCGATCGTGGTTGGCCAGATCGTTGACCAGGTCATCCAGCCACGTCTGATGGGGAGCATCGTGGGACTTCAGCCAGCCTGGCTGCTGATTGCCCTCCCCCTCGGCGCCAAGGCCGGTGAGCTCTACGGTCTGGGGGATCTCCTGGGTCTGCTGCTGGCGGTGCCGGTCGCCAGCTGCCTGAAAACGTTTGTGGATGTCTGGGCTGAGCGGCAGGGCATCCACACGCTCGTCAGCGGGGTCAGCGCCGGGCAGGAATGATCTGTCTGGCGATCAGTGCGTTGACAACCTGATCCACGCAGTTCGCCAGCTCTGCAGCTCCTGTGTCAACCGAGAGTTCAGGGGTCTCAGGCGCTTCGTAAGGGCTGGAGATTCCTGTGAACTCCTTGATCTCCCCTGCACGTGCCTTCGCGTAAAGCCCCTTGGTGTCGCGTTCTTCACACACGCTCAGGTCAGCGGAACAGAAGATCTCGATGAAATCACCATCATTCACAAGCTTGCGAGCCTTGTCGCGGTCAGCGCGGAACGGTGAGACGAATGCCGTCAGAACGATCGCACCGGAATCCAGAAACAGTTTCGCGACCTCGCCGATGCGGCGGATGTTCTCCTCGCGGTCCGCATCTGAGAAGCCCAGGTCTCTGCAGAGGCCGTGGCGGATGTTGTCCCCATCGAGGACGTAGGTGGTCAGTCCCCGCTCGAACAGGGCCTGATTGACAGCATTGGCGAGGGTGCTCTTACCGGCTCCGCTCAGGCCTGTGAACCAGAGAATCGCGCTGCGGTGTCCCCGCTGTTCAGCGCGGGCTGCCCTGTCAACCGAAGCCTGGTGCCAGGCGATGTTGGTGGAAGCACCCTGGTTGGTGAGCTGGCCGTGGCTGGACGAAGCGGTCATAGGGATCCGGCGGTCGCGGTCCGCCATTGTCCCTCAGCCGGCATCCTCTCCTTCACCCCCCGGCCCGCTTTGGTCGGTAGCCCTCCTTGCTCAGCAGGTCCAGCGCAATCTCAACCTGATCACCCTGCAGTTCGATCAGGCCATCCCTGGCGGTGCCGCCGCTGCCGATGCGTGTCTTGAGTCTCTTCAGCAAGGTCTTGAGTCCGCTGGGGTCGAGCTCCAGCCCCCGGATCACCGTCACGGTCTTGCCGCCCTTTCCGCCGCGGGTCGGTTGCACCCGCACCATCTGCTCGGCCTTGGCGGTGGGTTGCTTCTCCGGACCGCTCGGTCGCTGCAGACTGTCTGTAGTGCTGAATTCCTGCCACCCGCCTTTCGGCATCGTTCCCGCGCATCCGACACCATCCTGCCGTTTCCGTGATGACCGACTCCGTGTCCACGCCTCGATGGGCTGACTCAAGCCAGGGACTGGGTCGCTGGATCGAACGTCTGATCGGGATCGCTCTGCTGCGGCGTCCCCTGTTCTTTCAGGCCCGTCAGCTGATCATCCGCACCGCCGAACGCAACGGCATTCCCTGGCGCGTCCGACGCCGGGAACTGCAGAGGGCTGCAGCACCGCTGTTGTCGAGCACCGTCACTCCCGGTCTCGTTCCACCCCGGTACTACGTGGCGCGCTTCCACGCCTATGAACAGGGCAATCTCTGCTGGCAGGCTGCTGCTGAAGCAGAGCAGGCCACCGATGCCATGGCCCTGCGCATCTGGCCTGAGGAAGGACTTGCGCCGTCCGTGGCACAGACCCGGCTGAGGGACAAGATCCACCGCGTGGCGGAGCCATTGCTGGGCGGCTCGATCGATCAGGTGCTCGATCTCGGCTGTTCCGTGGGAGTGAGCACGCTGCATCTCTCTCGCTGGTTGCACGAGCGTGCTGAACAGCGCCGGGAGACGCCGCCTCGGATTCAGGGGCTGGATCTTTCCCCTGACATGCTCGCGGTGGCAAGGGTGCGTGATCGTGAGCGGCTGGTGAGTGGCTGGCTGCATGCTGCCGCCGAAGACACCGGGCTGGCTGCTGCGTCCCTTGACCTGATCAGCCTTCAGTTTGTCTGTCATGAGCTGCCTCAGGACGCCACTCACGCAGTGCTGAACGAGGCAGCACGCTTGCTGAGGCCAGGCGGTGCTCTTTTGATGGTGGATCAGGACCCTGCGTCGTCAGTGCTTCAGCGTCTGCCTGCGGCAGTCGCCACCTTGCTCAAAAGCACTGAGCCCTACATCGAGGAGTATTTCAGCCTTGATATGCCTGCAGCTTTGCGCCAGGCCGGCTTTGGCAATCTCCTGATCAGCGCCTGTGATCCACGGCATCGTGTGATTGCCTGCTTACGCTGAGCCAACGCTTCAAAGGCCGCGTGCGCGGTCAGCTGCATCTTGACCAGCACCCTGCCACCCAAGCCCACCGCCCAGGATCTGGCTGTCAGCTCCAGACCAGCCGCCTCAGGTCGTTTCGGCCGTTTCGGTGGCCAGTATGTGCCTGAAACTCTGATGCCTGCCCTGGCTGAGCTCGAGCAGGCCGCGGCTGAGGCCTGGAAGGATCCGGCCTTCACTTCGGAGCTCGACCGCCTGCTGCGCAGCTACGTGGGAAGAGCCACCCCCCTCTATGAAGCCGAAAGACTCACGGCCCATTACCGCCGCAGCGACGGCGGGCCGAGGATCTGGCTCAAGCGTGAAGACCTGAATCACACCGGTGCCCACAAGATCAACAACGCTCTCGGCCAGGCGCTCCTGGCCCTGCGGATGGGCAAGAAACGCATCATCGCCGAAACCGGGGCTGGTCAGCATGGTGTTGCCACGGCCACGGTCTGCGCCCGCTTCGGCCTGGAGTGTGTGGTCTACATGGGTGCTGAGGACATGCGTCGTCAGGCTCTCAACGTGTTCCGCATGCGTCTGCTGGGTGCGACCGTGCAGCCTGTCACCGCCGGCACGGCGACCCTCAAGGACGCCACCAGCGAAGCGATCCGTGACTGGGTCACCAACGTGGAAACCACCCATTACATCCTCGGATCCGTGGCCGGCCCACACCCCTATCCGATGCTGGTCCGCGACTTCCACGCCGTGATCGGGGAGGAGACCAAGGAACAGTGTCAGGCAGCATTCGGTCGACTGCCGGACGTGCTGATGGCCTGTGTTGGTGGCGGCTCCAACGCCATGGGTCTCTTCCATCCCTTTGTGGAGTTCAGCGATGTGCGACTGATCGGGGTTGAAGCTGCCGGTGAAGGCGTTGCCACGGGTCGCCATGCCGCCACCATGACCGAAGGCCGGGTCGGAGTGCTTCACGGTGCCATGAGCCTGTTGCTTCAGGATCAGGACGGTCAGGTGCAGGAAGCTCATTCGATCAGTGCAGGCCTCGACTATCCCGGGGTCGGTCCTGAACACAGCTATCTGCGCGAAATCGGCCGGGCCGAGTACGGCGCTGTGACCGATGCCGAAGCACTCCAGGCCCTGCAACTCGTGAGCCGACTGGAGGGCATCATCCCCGCCCTTGAGACGGCACACGCCTTCGCCTGGCTGGAGACGCTCTGCCCAACCCTTGCGGACGGCACTGAACTGATCATCAATTGCTCAGGTCGGGGTGACAAGGATGTGAACACGGTGGCTGAGCAGCTTGGAGACGCGCTCTGATGTCTTGAGAGCGTGCCTAGCTCAGCAACCGTTCCAGGGTCATTGCCACTGAATTGACGGCGGCGCGGGCGGTGGCATAGGCCATGCGCATCGGCCCGATCAGGGCGACCTGCCCGACCCCGCCGTCTCCACTGCGATAGCTCGCCTGGACCACGGAGCAGCGGCTGAGGGCTGTCTGTGGGTGCTCCTGGCCGATCCAGACCCTTCCTGTCGATGAGGCAGGCTCCGGAACAAAAGCTCCGGGATCGCTGTCCATCAGGTCAAGAAGAGGTCTCACTCTGGAGCTGTCACTGAATTCTGGTTCGGCCACCAGCCGAGAGACTCCATGCACCAGAGGGGGCTGCTCGATCGGGCGAAGGAAGGGATTCCCGTTCTCCAGGGCATCCTTGAGTGCCCTTCCGCAGGGCTGCAGCTGCTCCGGCAGACAGTTCCATTCCAGTTGTCCGGACTGGACCAGCTGGTCTGAAGTCCAGCGTTCCAGGGCCTCCACCTGGCAGGCGCTGCCGTGGGGCAGCCGCAGATTGAGGTGATGGACCTGGCTGGAATCACCCACGAGCATGACCAGAAGACGGTCCTCACTGCGGACCAGACGAATGGTTCTGAGCAGGCTCCCGGATCTCTGTGGCGGGCTGATCAGGCTCATCAGGCCTGTGAAATCCGTGAGCCTGCGTGCCAGCTGCAGCAACAGATCATCCAAGGCCGCCCAGCGCAGGCTCAGCTGGGTCAGTTCCTTCTCAAGATGCTGAGCGCCGGCACCGGGCTGGGGCAGGAGGCAGTCCACATAGTGCCGGTAACCCTGGGGGCTGGGCACCCGACCCGCCGAGGGGTGTGGCTGGGTCAGAAGACCACGTTGCTCGAGAGCTCCCATGGCCGAACGCACCGTGGCCGAGCTCGCTTTGATTCCGAATCGCTGCACCAGAGCACGGCTTCCCACCGGTTCGATGGTGTCGACGTAATGGTGAACCGTGGCCTGAAGAACCTCCTGCTGTCGTCGGGGCAGCGGCTTCACGGAGGTCTTCCGGGTGGGATGCGATCCTACGGAGAATCAGCGAGGCCCGTTCGCCACTGTCATGAATGCACGTTGTCCTGCCGGGAGTGACTGAAAAGCGCGGTGCTCAGTAGCGAGGGACTGCGGCATCGACCGTCACGCTCCAGGCGTCAATGCCGCCCTCGAGATTCCACACGTCGCGTTCCGGCTGCTGCTCGAGCAGCCAGCAGCCGAAATTCCAGCTGCGGATCCCGGCGTGGCAGAGCACGACGATCGGACCAGCCTGCGGCAGGACTTCGTTCAGAGTTGCCATCCAGTTCTGCGCCTCGCTGAGGGGCAGATGTTTGACCGGATGGGGAAATCGAGCGATCGCCAGCTCCTGCTCCTCCCGAACGTCCACAACGGTCAGATCGGTGTTCTGGCTGAGCCAGGTTTCCAGCTCGCGGGCTTTGAGGGGCTTGGGGGTGGGTCCAGGCATCACTTCAGTGTGGCCATGGGCTGGCAGAGCTCCGTGAATGAATGAAGATAAGCAGCATGTGCTTCACCGCCTGTTCATGAAGGGGCGCTCGTTTCTGCTGGCTCTGGTCTCCGTGGCCATGGTGCTGCTCACGCTGGCACTTGGGCTGTGGTGGGTCATGGCCCGTCACAGCCCGCTGCGGATCATGGACCGGCCGCTGGAGCTTCCCCGGGCGGCACGCTTCATGCCCCGTGATGCGGCTCTGACTCTGCACTGGCTGGTTGATTCCCGGCAGCTGCCGGCTTATGCCCAGGCTGTGGCTCCCGTGCGCCAGCGAAGTCTGGTGAATGACAGCACCCGTCAGCTCAGGGATGGTGCGTTCGCTCTCGCCGGACTTGACTTCGGCGCGGAGCTGGCTGACTGGATCGGGCCTGAGGTCAGCCTTGCTGTGCTGGATGCGCCGGAGCAGCAGTTTGGTGAACAGCCGAAGCAGGGTTGGGTGCTTGCGCTCTCAAGCCGCGATGAGGACGGCGCCAGGCGTTTTCTGCAGCGTTTCTGGCAGACCCGCAGCCTGGCAGGCACCGATCTGCAGATCTCCCGATACCGGGGTATGGGGCTGATCAGCGGTCGTGGCTCCCTGATCGGAAGAGATCCCCAGCCGATCGCCACCGCCCTGATCGATGACGACCTGCTGTTGCTGGCTTCAGGTCGTGGAGTGCTTGAGCAGGCGCTTGATGTCTCCCAGCTCGGCAGCCAGCATCAGCTGGGTGATTCCTCCCTGGCGGCTGATCTCAGCAGCTTCGGTCGAGGTGCCGCTGTTCTCACCGCCAGTCCCTTTGCCATGGAGCGCTGGCTGGGAGTTCCTTCGACGATCGCGACACGCGAAGATCTGCAGGGACTTGTCGCTTCGCTGACACCACAGGGTGCTGATCTGGCAGTTGATGCCGTGATTCACTTCCGCGGGTCGCTGATCCCTGTCGTCTCCCAGTGGCCGGACAGCGATGCGTTGCTCAGAGATGCAGGCGGCGATGCGCAGGCACTCGCTCTGCTTTCCAATCCCGCCTCACTGCTTGTCGACGGCATGAATGAGCCTCTGGCTCAGTGGATCGCCCCCCTGCTGCAGCAGGCGACCGAAACAGTGTCGAGTGGTGCCGCGGCAGTTGTCGTCGGACTGGACGAGGGACCCATGCTCTGGCAGCAGGGTCCGCAGGGCTGGATCCTGGGTACACGTCCCAACCGTCCCGATCCCGACATGGTGGATGTTCGGCTGCAGGAGCTCGGGCTGTCCGGTTCGACCCTCGACAGCGAAGGTCAGCCGCTCAAGGTCTGGACCCGTCTGGCTCGTCAGCGGCGGCGTGGTGAGGAATCGCTTCAGGCGGAGCTCGCCGTGGCGCTGGAACGTCATTCCGGTGTCAACTGGTGGGCGGAGACCCTCGAAGGTTTACGTCGGCGCAGTCAAGGCGGGGCCCTGATCCAGCGCCAGCAGCAGCTTCAGCAGCTTCAGTCCGAGAGTCAGCCACCGCTTGCCTATCAGCTGGCGCTCGCTGCCGATCCCAGTCGTGTTCACCTGGGCCGCTGGCGACCCTGGGAGCTGGTTCAGGGGGTGGCCGGGCGATCACTGCTGCCGGCTGTCCAGGGCGTGGCTGTCGCCGGTGGGGCTGACCAGGATGCCGAACCCGGCCAGGATGGTCGTGTGAGCAGCCTGCGTCTGCGTGCGCGACTCGAGCTCGGTTGATCTTCTGCTTCTGCGCCACGGCATTGCCGCAGAACGTGTGTCGGGCAGGGATCATCCCGATCGCCCGCTCACTGATCGCGGTGTGCGGCGAACTCTGGAGGTGGTTCGTCGGCTGCGGATGCTGAATGTGCGGGCAGACGTGCTGATCAGCAGCCCTTACAGGCGAGCCAGTGAGACCGCTCAGCTGGCGATCGAGGCCGGTCTCGCGGAGTCGATGCGGCTGGATTCAGCTCTCGAGCCAGGCGGTGACCCGTGGACGTTGCTGGCCAGCCTGTCCGGCTGTTGTCTTCTGGTGGGCCATGAGCCGGAGCTGAGCACACTTGCAGCGACGCTGATCGGAGCACCGAACGGAAGCCTGCGTCTGCGCAAGGCCGGTTACTGCCATCTCAGCTGGCCGGCTGATCTGGTCGATCCACGAGGTGCGGCTGAACTGCAGGTGTTGCTCCGGCCCCGACTCCTGCTTCCGCGCTCCGTTTAGGTTGCCCTTGCGCTGAAGCGGAGGTTGGTGAGTCAGAACGATGGTGCCGAGATCCGTCATGAGCGAACGGGTCTGGTGTTCCGGCCCGGACTGGAAGGGGTGCCCGCCACTCAGTCGTCCATCTGCGACATCGATGGCCATGAGGGGTGCTTGTCCTATCGCGGCTATCCCGTCGACGATCTCGCAACCCATTGCAGTTTCCTTGAAACCACCTACCTGCTGATCTGGGGTCAACTGCCAACACCTCGGCAGCTGCGTGACTTCGAGGACGAGGTGCAGATGCACCGACGTGTGAGTTTCCGCGTCAGGGACATGATGAAGTGTTTTCCATCGGATGGTCATCCGATGG
>CAYWOE010000052.1:0-7475 GCA_964459855.1 uncultured Synechococcus sp.
AACAGGTGGTGCCATGGGTCAGGACATCGCAATCGGCGCGGAGACACGCAGCGCCACGTCCTCCGATGGACAATCACTTCTGGGTGCCCATGCGGAACGGCTCTCAACCCTGGTGACGGCCCAGAGAGCCACCGTGGACAGAGAGACCGGCCTGGAGCTGTTCCGGGACATGACCCTCGGACGTCGCTTCGAGGACAAGTGTGCGGAGATGTACTACCGCGGCAAGATGTTCGGCTTCGTTCACCTCTACAACGGTCAGGAGGCTGTGAGCACCGGTGTGATCGGTGCCATGAAGCGGCAGCACGACTGGTTCTGCAGCACCTATCGCGATCACGTTCACGCCCTGAGTGCCGGTGTTCCGGCCCGTGAGGTGATGAGCGAGCTGTTCGGCAAGGAGACAGGCTGCAGCAAGGGGCGAGGCGGATCCATGCACCTCTTCTCCCGGGAGCATCACCTGCTCGGCGGCTATGCCTTTATCGGAGAGGGGATTCCTGTGGCGCTCGGTGCAGCCTTCACCAGCCGCTACAAGCGGGATGCCCTGGGTGACGCCAGCAGCAATTCGGTCACAGCGGCGTTCTTCGGAGACGGCACCTGCAACAACGGCCAGTTCTTTGAATGCCTGAACATGGCGCAGCTCTGGAAGCTGCCGATCATCTTCGTGGTGGAGAACAACAAATGGGCCATCGGCATGGCTCATGACCGCGCCACAAGCGATCCCGAGATCTGGCGCAAGGCAGGCGCCTTCGGCATGGCAGGAGAAGAGGTTGACGGAATGGACGTGCTCGCCGTGCGGGCAGCGGCCCAGCGTGCGGTGGAACGAGCCCGCGCCGGAGAGGGACCAACGGTGCTGGAGTGCCTCACCTATCGCTTCCGCGGTCATTCGCTGGCCGACCCCGATGAGCTGCGCGCTGAGGAGGAAAAACAGTTCTGGGCCCAGCGTGATCCACTCAAAGCGCTCGAACGCGACCTGGTCGGAGCCGGTCTGACCAGCAGCGAGGATCTGCGAGCCATTGAGAAGGAGATCGACGTGATCGTGCAGGACTGCGTCGACTTCGCCCTCAGTGCCCCTGAACCGGACGGTTCTGAACTGACCCGTTACATCTGGGCTGAGGACTGATCAACTCAGCGCCAGCCGATCAGAGCCCATGCAGCCTGGCCTGATCGGCAGCCGCTCTGAACACGAGCGCATGACGCTTCACCAACGGGGTCATGGCGTCGTAGCCACCACCGATCACGGTGGCCACGGGAATGCTTCGACGCAGACAGGCATCCAGCACGAGATGATCCCTCTGCAGGAGACCAACATCCGTTAACGCCAGTCGCCCCAGTCGGTCGTCACGGTGGGGATCCACACCTGCGTTGTAGAGCACCATCTGCGGCTTCAGCCGATCGAGCAGATCCGGGAGATGATCGCCGATCAAGGCGAGATAGTCGTGGTCCTCCACGCCATCGCTGATGGGCAGATCAAGATCACTGATCTGCTTCCGCGCCGGGAAATTGGAGGCGGCGTGGGCCGAAAACGTGAACACACGCGGCTCGTCCTGAAAAATCAAGGCGGTGGCATCGCCCTGGTGCACATCAAGATCCACCACCAGGATCTGCGTGAGACCCTCCTGCTCCAGAAGGACGCGGGCACAGATCGCCAGGTCATTGAAGATGCAGAAGCCACTGCCGTATCCGGGGAAGGCATGGTGTGTGCCTCCGGCCAGATGACAGGCCAGACCGTGTTTCAGAGCCAGACGGGCCGTCAGCAGCGAACCCCCGACAGCAAGAAAGGTGCGCTGCACCAACGGTGTGGTGACCGGAAGTCCGATGCGTCGCTGCGCCTGGCGATCCAGACAATCTCTGGCAAACGCCTCGTGATAGGAACGGTCATGAACCAGTTCCAGCAAGCGCCTCGGCACCGGAAGAGGTCGGTGCATCTGAGCATCACTGGCCAGCCCTGTCTCCCTGAGACAGCGATCAAGCTGACGAAACTTCGCCATCGGAAATCGATGGCTGCTGGGTAGCGGAGCGCTGTAGACCTCGTGATAAACGAGTGGTGGTTTCAACGATTCAGCGGATCACTGGACTCTGAGAACTCAGAAGCTGGGTGCGACGCGCCGGGTCAGGTTGCGCAGCTTGCGCAGCGCCTTCAATTCCACCTGACGCACACGCTCCCGCGAGACTTCGAGAAGCCTGCCGATTTCAGCCAGGGTGTGGCGCTCGTGACCGTTCAGACCGAAACGCAGGGTGAGAACGTGCTGTTCCTGGTCGCTGAGATGGCTCATCCAGCGTCCAAGCTGCTCGTGGTGAATGCGCTGCTCCACCTTGTCGAGCGGCTCTCCGAGTGACGCATCGGCGATCAGGTCGCCAAGAAAACTGCGCCCTTCCTCTCCGTTCACAGGTGCATCGAGGCTGCTGGTGGTCAGGGCCTGCCTCAGCAGGGAATCCAGCTCTTCGACAGGCATGTCCATCGCCTCGGCGATCTCGAGACGACTGGGCATGGCACCAAGCTTGTGGGCCAGGTCCAGGCTCACCTTGCGAATCGTGGTCAGACGCTCACTGAGGTGAACCGGCAGACGGATGGTGCGTGACTGACAGGCGATAGCGCGCGTCATGCTCTGACGAATCCACCAGAAGGCATAGGTGGAGAACTTGTAACCGCGGGTGGGGTCGAATTTCTCAACAGCGCGCTCCAGGCCCAGGGATCCCTCCTGAATCAAATCAAGCAGTTCAAGTCCCTTGCCCTGATATTTCTTTGCAACACTCACAACCAGGCGCAGATTGGCTTTCATCATGCGCTGCTTGGCCCTGAGGCCAACTCGTATGACACGCTTCTGCTTGCTTGAAAACGATTCACTGTCGGAGGGAATCGTTCCATCCTCAGTGAGTTGCATCAGCTGCTGAACCTGATTACCCAACTCAATCTCCTCCGCAGGAGTGAGAAGAGGAATCCTGCCGATCGTTGCGAGGTACCAACTGATCGGGTCACTACTTCGTCGTTTCTGGGTTTCTGAAATCCCTGCTGCCGCTGAGACCATGGGGATGAATCTGTGTCGTGATGCGACTGTCCTATGGATTTCACAAACAACGATGTGTTTTCAGCAACCCTTCAGATTCATGAGTGGAAAACGACACAAACCCAGTGAATCGTGTAAAAAATGTAGAAAAAATGTCATCAATCGCACCTCAGATCAAGATCGCAAAACGAAACGCGTGAGACTCGACAATTGATCGGAAATTGCTGTTGCATCACTACCCCTGATGCATTGCTTCGCGGCAACGGCATGCAGAAGTGAAGAGGCAGCAAGAGCTTCAACGCCGGCGTCGTCCGTTGCCGCCAGCCATCTCGCTCCCCAGCCGGCGCAGTGACCAGCAAGAAGATCACCAAGCCCCGTGCGTGCCGCAGCAGGGTCGGTGTCTGTCAGCTGCCTCACATCTCCTTCAGGAGAGGCGATCACGGTGTGAGCCCCTTTCAACAACACAACGGTTCCTGAGCGATCCGCAGCCGCCGCGGCCATGTCGACAGGCGAGCCCTGCTGGCAGCAAGGGAACAGGCGCTGAAATTCGCTGCCGTGGGGTGTGATCCATGTCGGGCCGGATCGTTTCAACAACCAGCGCCAGCCAGCTTCTGAGGCCGCCAGCTGATTGAGGCCATCCGCGTCGAGCACAAGCAGACCGGAGAAGGCAAGCAGAGGCTCCGCCCACTGCTGCCAGCGAGCCTCCACCAATCCCAGACCAGGGCCAAGCAGAACGGCGTCGAGACGGTTCAGATCACGGCCTGCCAGAGCTTCTCCCCAGACCAGTGCGCCGTGAGGATCCGACGGCAGACTCGCGGCCAGGAGCACCTCGGGGCTCTGCTGCCAGAGCGACTCCGCCACAGGTTCCGGAAGACAGGCCTCGACACTGCCGGCGCCGCTGGCCAGGGCTCCGCGCAGCGCAAGATTGGCTGCACCGCGATAGCGCTCACTGCCTGCGATCAGCAACAGACGTCCACGCTGATATTTCATCGCCGCAACAGGCTCCGGCGGGCGCGGTAAAGACGCGATGTCATCGCCCAGCATGCGCAATTTCGCCGGTGATGAGAGCGACTGCGTCAGCGACACGGGCACTCCTGCATCAATGCGGTGCAGGCGACCCACGTGTGCAAGGGCGGCATCCTGCACCAGTCCGCACTTGATCAGTCCCACACAGAGTGTGTGAGCGGCGAAAGCAGCACCTCCCTCAATCGGGCAACCGGTGTCGGAATCGAGTCCTGCAGGAAGATCCAGGCTGATCAGCCGCCCCGGTGAGTTTTGCTGTCTGCGGCTGAACAGATCAGCCAGATCCGCGGGCAGAGGACGCGTCTGTCCAAGACCGAACAAGGCCTCAATCCAGAGTTCCCCCCCAGCCGGATCAGGGGACGAAGCCAATTCCGAAGCCCCAAGCCAGAGCAGATGGCGCCAGTGCTCCTGGGTCAGCGGCTGACGCAGAGGCATGGGCGCCCAGACCCGAACATCCACGCCCGCTTCCAGCAGCTTGCGTGCAACGACCAGGCCATCCCCGCCGTTATGGCCGGGTCCCACCAGCACCACCACTCCGGAACGCAGCAACTCCTCGTGAGCCAGCAACCAGTCAGCCATGCGTTGACCGACCGTTTCCATCAGGGCCGCAACCGGCAGACCACTGGCCAGCCACTCGCGCTCCAGAGCAAGCATCTGATCGGCAGAGACCAGATGGTGATCGGCATCAGCTGCTGGCCAGAGCACTGCCTGAACCCACGGCACCTCACTATGGGAAGAGAATCCCTTTCACGCTCGCCCTCCATGTCGGCAGCGACGCCCAGCATTGCCGCCACTTCAGCCGGTGCTCAGGCCTTGGAGCGCCTGCAGACATGGCCGGGTGAACATCGCGTGGCGGTGGGGCTTTCTGGTGGAGTTGACAGCTCCCTGACCGCTGCGCTGCTTGTGGAAGCAGGCTGGGAGGTGGAGGGACTCACGCTCTGGCTGATGAGCGGCAAAGGCGCCTGCTGCTCTGAGGGACTGGTGGATGCGGCAGGGATCTGTGAACAGCTTGGTGTTCCCCATCACGTCGTCGATTCGCGCGACAACTTCGCCCGCGAAATTGTGGAGGGCTTGATCGAGGGCTATCAGGCTGGGATCACTCCGCTTCCCTGTTCACGCTGCAACCGGTCGGTGAAATTCGGCCCGATGCTCGACTGGGCCCGGCAGGAACGGGGACTGGATCGTGTTGCCACAGGTCATTACGCGCGTATCCGCCTGGATGAGGGCACCGGGCGCTGGAAGCTTCTGAGAGGTCTGGACACCCGCAAGGACCAGAGCTATTTCCTCTACGACCTCAACCAGGATGTGCTGTCCCGTGTGGTGTTTCCCCTGGGGGAACTGACCAAGCCGGACACCCGCCAGGAAGCGGGACGCCATGGCCTGCGCACTGCGGAAAAACCGGAAAGCCAGGATCTCTGCCTTGCCGATCATCACGGCTCGATGCGGGCATTCCTGGATGCCTATCTGCCGCCCCGTCAGGGGGAAATCGTGCTTCAGAACGGCACCATCGTGGGCAGGCACGATGGGATCGAGCATTTCACAATCGGCCAGCGCCGGGGTCTTGGTGTGGCCTGGAGCGAACCTCTGCATGTTGTGCGGCTGGATGCGGCGATGAACCGCGTGGTGGTGGCCCCCAGGGCCGAAGCAGGACGAAGTCGCTGTGAGGTGGGAGCCATCAACTGGGTGTCCATCGCACCCCCTGATCCAGGCTCCAGTCGCGATGTGGAGGTGCAGGTGCGCTACCGCAGCGCACCCGTGATGGCCTCCCTCACCTGCATCGAAGCCACCGAGTCCGACAACGCTGCACAACGCCCCTACCGCTGCCAGCTGAGCTTCGATGAGCCCCAGTTCTCCATCACCCCTGGCCAGGCGGCGGTGTTTTATGAAGGCGAGTCCGTGCTGGGAGGGGGCCTGATCCAGGCCTCGTTCTGATCAGAAGCGTGAATGCTGTCAGCAGCAGCAGCCAGAGCGGCCACTCACGCCAGGTCACATACGGCGTTCTGACGCTGAGAGGCACAAGCCGCGTCTGCAGCAATCCTGGACGCATGGCGGGTAACTCGGCTTGAACCACCGCACTTCCAGAGATCACAGCGGTGGGACCGGTGTTGGCGACAGACAGGAGTGGCCTGGTGGTTTCGAGACTGCGCAGCTGTGCCAGGGCCAGAAACTGCCTTTGCAACAACCTTGGATAGGGATCGAGATTTGCAGCAGCGAGGATCCATTGCGCGCCATCCGCCACCGCTCGAGCCAGGGCGGTTCCATTGCTGATCTCGTAACAGATGGCCACAGCGGCAGGCGCCCCGCTCCATCGCCACAGCCTGGAAGCCTCGCCAGGCTGCAGGCCACCCACCGCTGACAATCCAGCCAGAGCAGGCAACGAGGGCATCCATTCCCCGAGCGGCACCAGACGATGCTTGTCGATGTAGCTGGAGGTGTTTGCAATCCCCGGCTTGACCAGCAACAGCGCGCTGCGTTGCTGACCGGCCACGAATCGAAATCCACCGCTGATCAGCGGCAGTGCTCCACCCTGGGCAGGCTGAAATTTCAGAGGAAGCGTGCCTTCAGGGGCGATCAGCAGCTCGGCACCCTCCTGTTGAGCACGGTCCATGGCCTCTCGCAAGCGCAGAGGAAGCTCCTCCTGCCGCCGTTCGCTGAACTTTTCACGGGTGGGAATCGCTGGCTGCCAGAGAGCCGCAGTCAGAGCGGGCTCGGTGCCAGCAGCGCTGCGACCGCTCGATCCAGCCAGCGCCGCAGCACCGAGGCCGTGGGCCAGCACAAGGGCGAGTACACCCCAGCGCAGAAGCCTCCAGCGCTGATTGTCTTCAGCGCGAACCGCTCGCCCCAGCTGCCACAGCCACCAGCCCAGCAGCAACTGAACAACTGCCAGACCTCCGGCGCCGAACCAGCCGGCGAGGCCCGCAAGCCAGCGGTCCCCGGGAAGAACACTGCCTCCGACTCCGATCCAGAACAGTGGCCCCCTGGCGAGCAGAGTTTCACCCAGGGCCCAGACCAGAGACAGCACCAGGGCCTGCCGAATGCCGCAACGGCCAGGCAGCGAACGCGCCAGAAGACTCCATCCCGCCACCAGCAACGCTGCTGCCATGGCACAGGCCAGCCAGACCAGCACGGCGAGAGGAAGACTCAGGGGTGCGGGCACACCAAGCCAGGTGAGCGGGTGCAGGGCGATCAACCATCGGTGGCTGAGGGCGACCGCCATACCGGCCCAGAGCGCAGCCGCCAGGGGAGAGCGAACAACCGACCACAGCAGCGCCAGGGCGGGAATCATCCACCAGGGACCTGAAAGGCAGAGTCCGAGTCCTGCCAGGACACCTCCGCTCAGCCCCCTGAGCACTGGCAGGGATCGGTCATTGCCCATGGTCAGCACCACTGGATGTCGTCATCCTGAAATCAGACTGAACCGCGATTCTCGATGGAGACCGCCAACCCCCT
>CAYWOE010000053.1:0-7446 GCA_964459855.1 uncultured Synechococcus sp.
GGTGCGCATGGATGGAAGGGAACATCGCCTGTGGGGTCCTTCCCAGCCAATGGCTACGGCCTCTTTGACATGGCAGGCAATGTCTGGGAATGGACGGAAAGCGCCTGGCAGGACCATCCGGGAGTGCACTGCTGCTGCTCAGGATCCGAGGCCGGAGGCGACCTGAAAATCATCAAGGGTGGTTCGCACCTCTGCTCGCCTCAGTACTGCCTGCGGTTCCGTCCGGCGGCCCGCTCGCCCCAGGAGGCAGGCGAAAGCACAAGTCACCTCGGTTTCCGCTGCATCGCGCGCGATCGCTGAAAACGATCAGGCAGCCGATGCTCACACCTCCCAGACCAGCGCTTTCTGACGTGCCACGTTGAGGATGTTGTCGCGGGCATGCGCAGGCAGCTCTGCCGGGTACCAGACACCCGCTGGAATGGTCTGCTCGGATGATGCTGACCCAGAACGTCCTCGCAGCAGTTCCATCGCGAATGCGGCTGTGGCCTGACCAACGCAATCCTCGAGATCGGCATGCACGCAGCGCAGCGTGATCATGTCCGGCATACCGTTGCCGTCCCTGTCCTTCGTGTAGGCATCAACACGCATGGCGTTGGTGGCACCGACCAACCTGTCGACGGCCCTGATGATGGGCATCGAAAAACGTGCAAGGCGCTGCATCGCATCGCGGTTGACCAGCAGATCCTTCGGCAGCAGCTTCATGGCAGCGAAGAGTCGGTTCCAGACAGCTGGTGCGGTTCCGAATCGCGACGCGCAGTTGGCAACAGCCAGTGACTGAACGATGGAGGGAACATCGGGGTTGTCGAGCAGGAAACAGGCCTGATTGCCGACGCCCGCGCCGAAGTCGATGACACGTCGTTCGCTCCAGGGCTCCTTGTAGCTGAGGCTGCCATCCACGAAGGTCAGCACCCTGGTGGCCAGCAGCAGAAACGTGGCACTGACGATGGTGGGCCCGGCTCCACCGGTTCCTGCCGTGAAGAAACTCAGTTCCAGACGATCACAGAACTCCGGGCCACCGAGCAGTTCCACCGCCCGGGCTGCCATCAGTGCGCTGACACCAGGCCAGATCCCGCATGACACCACGGCTGGAATACCGGCGGCGGCGGCATCATCCGAGAGTTGCCTGGCATGGCGACTGAGGACGAACTCATCACAGACATCGCAATACGCAACCCCTGCAGCGATGCAGGCTCGCAGCAGATCAGGCTGCGAACGCCCCTGAAACGGACCGGCTGTATGCACGACCAGCCTGGCGTCACGAACAGACGAGATCAGCGACTCAGCCCCGGCCTCAACATCCACCGGCCTGAAGGCAAGTTCCGGAAGCTGAAGACGGTTGCGCACCGACTCAAAGCTGGCCCTGCTGCGACCGCCGATCGCGAGCCTGAGTGGTGTGCCTTCACTGCAGCAACGAGACAGCCTGCTCAGCCAGTGCACTGTTGATGCCCCGACGCGACCGTTGCCGCCGATCACAAGAACATCAAACCTCGATGACGACTCCATCACAGCTGGTGCACGGTTCGTTTCAATGAGCCATCACCCCGCCTTCCTCGTCCCTCGGCTGAGTGTCCTGCACCAGCAGGCTCAGGCCTGCCGCAGCCAGCATCCCCACCACCACCACCGCATAGCCCTGCAACTCCTGCATTGATGAAGGCCTGGAACCCGCCGGCAATCCCCACTGCGACAGCAGACCAACAGCCGGCTGCACGATCACCGGAAACAACATCACGATGAAGTTGACGAAGGCAAGCGTGATGGCTCGGGCATGACGCTTCGCGGTGTCGGCGACCATCACAAAGGCCAGCACCTGACTGCCTGAGGTGAATCCCAGAGCCGCCACCAACAAAGTCACAACGCCGACCGGCATGCGACTTGCCAAACAAAGCAGCACAGCCAGGCAGGCGGCACTGATGGCACCCGATGTGAACAGCAGCTTGCGCTGACCGATGCGATCAGACCAGTGGCCCGCAAGCACACCACCGACGGCGAAGCCGATGAACACCAGGGTGGTGATCAGGCTGGCCTGATCATCGGGCAGACCGGTCTCGATGCTGAAGTAGGACACCCCCCACAGGTCACCGACCACGGAGACCGGCAGATAAACCCCTGCAGCAGCGATGGCAAGGATCCACAGGTTGCGTTTGCGCAGAATCCTGTTGAGCTGAAAGCCCATCGGTTCAGGGCTCTGCGGATCAAAACCGTCCTCTCGCATCAGCTCGACAAACCAGCTCGGCCGTCTCGGCAGGTAACGCCAGATCAGCAAGGCGATGATCACACCTGCCAGCGAACAGATCAACAGCGGCATCCGCCAGCCGAACCGATCTGAAATCAGCAGCAGGGGCAGCTGCGCCGTTGCCGCTCCCAGCGTGCCGATACCGGTGACCATCCCCGGGACCATGCCATGACGCTGGGGCGGCAGCCAGATCAGGGAGAGATAGATCACGCCCAGATAGGCCACGGAACTGCCGAGACCCTGCAGAAAACGGGCCACGCCCATCAGGGCGATGTTGTCGGTGCTGGCGAACAGCAGGCATCCAAGTGCAACAAGCAGAGAGGCCGGAGCCGCAATCGCACGCACGCCGTGGCGATCGAGCAGACGCCCGACGAGCAGCTGAGACGGGGCATAGGCGAGGAAATACAGACTCATCGACAAACCGAACACAGCCTCGCTGGCGCCGGAAACCGTGATCAGCTCGGAATGGAGCACCCCGGGGGCGACCCGGGCAAAGAATTCATAGAAGTAGAAGAGCGATGCGATGCCGAACAACATCCAGGGGCGCCAGCCCTTGCGGGCACGTCTGGCGCGCAGGTGACAGGCCTTGAGCTGGCGCTGGGCTGCATCATGCGCTGGTCTGCCTCCGGGCGGGGGTTGTGGCCTATCCATCGACGCGAAAAATGATCAGCGATGGGGCCCGCTGATGAATGAGCTGCATCCTTTGCTAGCCACGGTTGATCCCGATGCACCCGGAAGTTTCAGCGGATCGCGTCAGGAAGCAGCCTTGCGCCGAAACGTGCATAAAGAGCTGGGATCACCACCAGCGTGAGCAGAGTTGAAGTGATCAGACCACCCAGCACCACGATCGCCAGCGGCTGAAGAATCTCGTTGCCGGCTCCGAAGGCCAGAGCCAGAGGCAACATCCCCAGCGATGAGGTGAGTGCGGTCATCAGGATCGCGTTGAGTCGGTCGAGCGTGCCCGCCCGGATCAATGGAATCAGTGCCTCACCTCTCTGATGACGTCGGTTGTAGTTATCCACCAGCAGCAGGCCGTTGCGAACCGCCACGCCGAACAGGGTGATGAAACCGATCAGCGAGGCCACCGACAGCACACCGCCACTGAGCAGAACGGCCACGAGACCGCCAACCAGCGCGAGAGGAAGATTGAGCAGGATCGCAATCGTTGCGGGCAGGGATCGAACGGCAACCACCATCACCGCGGCGATCAGCACAGCGGCCAGCAGGCTGTAGAGCACCAGCGAACGGGTGGCGCGCTGTTCCGACTCGAACTGTCCGCCGTAGCGAAGGGTGTAGCCGGAGGGGAGTTTCACCGATCCAGCCACCTCTCGGCGGATGTCGTTCACCACCGGCCCGAGAGGCCGGCCGGCGACGTTGGCGGACACGACGATTCTTCGGGAGACATCCTCACGATTGATCTCATTGGGACCACTGGTCTGCTCGAAGCTCATGAAGGATCCGAGCGGTTTCAGTTCTCCTGAGGCGGTTCGGATCGGAAGCTCCTGAAGTGCCTGCAGATCCCCCTGCTTCTCAGCGGACAGCGTCACAACAAGAGGGGCTCGAAGGCTGGTGGATGCTTCGGAGCTGACGGCCGTTCCATGCAGAGCCACTTCGGCGGCCTGAGCCAGCGAGGCCACACTGACTCCCTCACGCAGAGCCGCGGCGCGATCGATCCGCAGCTGGATCTGAGGCACCGGCAACTGCGGCTCCAGCTGCAGGTCCACCACTCCGGACACCTCACCCACCACATCACGAACCTGCTCACCCAGCCGGCGCAGTTCCTCAAGGTCGGGGCCGGCGATCTTGATCGCGATGGCGCTGCGCACTCCCGAAAGCACCTCATCCATGCGATGGGAGATGAATCCGCCCACGTTGGGTGCAACGCCAGGCAGTCCCAGAAACACCTCACGGATGCGAGCGATCGCAGCGGGACGATCCTTCATCGCCTGATCGCTCAACTCCAGATCCACATGGCCGATGTTCACCCCGGCACCGTCGGCATCACCCGGTGCACGGCCGGCCCTCACCTGCACCCAGTCGACATCGTCGCTGGACTGAAGATCCCTGGAGAGGAGTCGACCGGCACGGCTGGTCATCTCCAGCGACACACCGGGGTAGAGCACCATGGAATTCACCAGCGACTGCTCACGGAACTCCGGCAGAAACACCCGGCCGAGACCGGGAAGAATCAGCAGGGTGGCAACCAGCGCAGACAACGCCAGCACAAGCACCCGACGAGGGGATCGCAGCACGGCCTCAAGCAGAGGCTTGTACAGACGCTGAACACGCGATTCGACCCACGACGCCGCAGCAGGCAGAGGAGCGCGACTCAGCAGCAGGGCGCAGAGCGCTGGCGAAAGGGTGAGCGCCACGGCCGTTGAAGCAACGATCGACAGCACATAGGCGATGCCCATCGGCATGAAAATGCGACCTTCCACGCCACTGAGGGTGAAGATCGGTGCAAAGACCACAACAATGATCAAGGTGGAGAACAGCACCGGCTGTCGCACTTCCACCGACGTGCTGAACACCACTTCGAGAGGATCCTGAGGCCTGGCCTGCTGCCGGTTGCTGCGCAGACCCCGATAGCAGTTCTCCATATCAACGATGGCATCGTCGACAACGGAGCCGATGGCCACGACCAGACCACCGAGGGTCATCGTGTTGAGTTGCAGACCAAGACCGCGCATCAGCAACAGCCCCACAAGCAGCGAGAGCGGAATGGCGCTGAGAGCGATCAGGGCTGTGCGCCAGTTCATCAGGAAGAGCAGAAGCACCACCGCCACGATCACCACTCCGAGCAGGAGGGATTCGCTCACATTGCGGATGGCGATCTCGATGAACTTGGCCTGTCGGAAGGTCTGCGTGACCGAAACATCTCCGGGCAGCGACGACTGAAGCCTGCGCATGCCGGCTTCAACAGCGCGTGTCAGTTGCGGCGTATCCACATCCGGCTGCTTGTTGATCATCAACACCACTGCCGGTTGTCCGTTGAAGCTGGCATCGCCTCGACGGATCGCAGCTCCGGATCTGATCTGCGCAACCGAACCGAGCGGCAGGGCACGACCGTCGCCGTTGCGCACGACGGCGCTGGCGATGTCGTCGTTATCGGCAATGGCATGTTCACTGAGGATCAGACGTTCCTGACCACCTGAGATCTGGATCCCGCCGCGACCACTGAACTGGGCCTTGCCTGCGGCTTCAACCGCCTCATTGAGAGCCACGTCCCGGGCCTGCAGGGCTTCTGGATCGAGCTGCAGCTGGGTCTGTGGAGTGTCACCGCCATAGATCGTGACCTGCGCAACTCCTGGGATGGCCAGCAACGGATGCTCAAAGGTGCGCTGCACGAGAGGTCGCAACTGCAGGAGCTGCTCAGCGGTGGCGTTCTCAGGAAGCGTGAACGCGTATTGAAGAATCGTTCCCAGCGGGGAGAGCAACGGTGAGAGTTCCGGAGCATGGGCCGATTCCGGGAGTTGCATGCGCACCTGCTGCAACCGCTCTGACACAGCCAGCCGGGCACGCTCCAGACTGGCGGAATCACGAAACACCACCTGAACCATCGAAAGCCCCGGCTTGGACGCGGAGCGCACCACATCGACCCCGCCGAGACCGTTGACGGCTGCTTCGATCGGTTCACTGATCTGTTGCTCCACCTGCTCAGGAGCAAGCCCTGGAGCGACCGTCTGGATCTCAACCTGAGGTGGGGCGAAGGGCGGGAACACATCCAGCGGCATCTGCACCACGTTGATGACCCCGAGCAGACTGATCAGCAGGGCGCAGACCAGCACAAGCCATCTGCGGGCGATCGACCAGCGCAGGATGGCGTTCAGCAGATTGTTGAGCATCGATGAACGGTGGGGTCGCCGAAAAGGGTGCAGGGAATGAGCAGGGTCAGCGCTTGTTCTTCTGTGATTCAGCGAAGATCGACAATGCGCCGGAGACCACAATCCTCTCGTCAGCCGTCACGCCGTCAAGAACAACCGTGCGATCCACGGACACGGAACCTGGCTTGATGATGACCGGGTCGTAGGTGGTGCCGCTGTAGACGAAGACGTAGGGGTCGCCATAGGCCTTGACGATGGCGACGTTCGGGACGCTCAGCTCGCCGTTCGCAGAAACCTTGGGCTTTTCGGTTGCGATGCCGAGCATCTGATCCCTTTTGGCATTGGCCTTCACCTGGCCGACGGAACCGGTCTGAACAAACTCATCGCCATGACCGGCGTGGGCCTGAACAGGTGTCGATGACCAACCACTGAATCCGGCCATGACGGTGAGACAGACGAAGGCGATAACGCGCATGTTCAATCGGTTGTTGCGCCCATTGTGCTGAGAATGGTTCTCACCGGCCAGAGTTGTCACACCACGCGGACCTGCGACAAAAGACCTCAAAGCGGCCTGAACACCGACCGGGGCTGGGCAGCACAGTCAAGATGTGATCAAGACAAGCCGATTGCACATTGCAAGAGGATCTGAACCTGCACCGGAATCATGGTTTCATCAGCCCTTGCCTTTGCATGCACAGCCCTGGTTCTGACCACTGGCTCGGCACTGGCCCACAGCAAGGGCATCTACAAAACCGAGGCCGAAGCCTGGCAACGCGCCGAGCAGATCGGCTGTGACGCTGTTCACGAGAACAACGGTCGCTGGATGCCCTGCGCTGATGAACGTGAACTGCATCAACAGCTGCGCAAACAATGAAGCGTGGCCCCGGTCTTCAACGTCAGGCACGTCGACTTCACCGCTGGCTGGTGCCGCTCGCGGCTGCGCCCCTGCTGCTGACCGCCCTCAGCGGATCTCTCTACAGCGTTCTTCTCGAACAGGGAATTGATGCCTTCTGGTTACTCAAGATCCACACCGGCAGGTTCGGCTGGCTGAATCTCGAGTCGTTCTATCCAGCACTGCTTGGGCTGCTCACCGTGGTGATCACGGCATCAGGGGTGACACTGCTGATCAAACCCCGTTCCTGACCAATCAGGCGCAAGTGGGCTGATCCATTGCGTGCACACCTGGAAGCCGGATGGTTGTGGGTCAGCCACAGGGATTGCTAGCCAGTGATCGCATGAACAGCAACCACCCATGAGTCGATTCGTGTCCAGCTGCGCTGCTGTGGGACTGATTGCAGGCATCGGTGTTTCAGCACTGCCTGCCGGAGCACAGACGCCGACCTACTGCGAACCGGATGTTGGTTCACCGGCGAATCTCAAGACGATCAA
>CAYWOE010000054.1:0-7316 GCA_964459855.1 uncultured Synechococcus sp.
AGATGAAGGTGCCTGCCAACATCACGGTCATCTGCCTTGGCAAGAGCACCTACGCAAGGCTGGGAATCATTGTCAACACCACTCCTGCTGAAGCCAGCTGGGAGGGACATCTCACGCTTGAATTCAGCAACAGCTCAGGAGCTGACTGTCGCATCTATGCCAATGAAGGCATCTGTCAGCTGCTGTTCTTTGAAGGTGATCCCTGTGACACCACGTACAGCGACAGGCAGGGCAAATACCAGCATCAACCTGAGAAGGTGACACTGGCGAAGGTGTAGGAAGCAAGTGTTGTTCAAGGCGCCAGCCGTGCCTTGTGCAGACGATTCTTCTCATACCAGGCGGCGAACTCCGGCGCCCAGTTCTGCAGATGGGGCCACATCAGGTCGCAGAGCTCCCTGATCTCCTGCTGGGCATCGAGCTTGGAGCGCAGATCAAGGAAGTGGAGAAAGGCTCTCAGGCTGAAACTGACGACAAAGTGCTGTCTGTAATCAAAGGGAAGGATCCCCCTGGCGTGTTCCTCGGAAAACCCTTCGTTCAGGAGATCGCGATAGCGCTCTGCGGCCTGTTTGCAAAGGCTCAGATCCTTTGTGCGCTGGTCATCGGAATAGGTGTACTTCTTGCCAAGACGGTCTCTGTACTCGCCCACGGGACGCAGATAGAACACCTCTTCAAGATCAAGCTTTCCATCGGCAGCCCGACAGATGCGTTCGCCGGTGTAACGCATCGACTGCACGTCGAAACTGACGCCAACACGATGAGTCCGCGCCTGCTGCATCACGGAGTGTGGGAACCAGCCCACGTTCAGCACGATCTGGGCATGTTCCAGAGGGCCGTAATGGCCTTTCATGCCCCCCAGCAACCGTTTGATGCAGATTTCCCCTGCACGTGTTTCATTCGGCCACTGCTCGCGTTCCGTCACCACGAACCCTTCGCTGTAGTCCTGGTGCATGCCGGCGTAAACACTCTGCTGAGGATTGGGTGTGGCGGCGATCAGTTCGACCCGGAAGCGGGAATCCATGGGGTTTTGAGGTTTCGGGTACGGAATGTCGATCGATCATCGCCTCTCAGGCCAGGATCGGGCGGATTTATGAATGGCTTCGCGGACCGGTGGAATCCACTGAAGCGCTTTCAGGCAGGGAGCTCGTGACACCCACTCCGGCAAGAGACGGAAGAGGGCTGCCGTTCATCAGCGCGATGGCGATGGAATCGAGCTCGGTTTCGCTGCGGCCACCGAGTGAGCGACCACGCATCGTGCCGTCTGCGGAGAACAGGTTCAGCTGAGGAATTCCAGTGACGTCGTAGCGATCCGTCAGGTCAAGCCAGCGCGGATTGTCGATGTTGACCAGAACCACATCCACAGCGCCGCTGTGCCGTTGCTCAACCTCCAGCATGGCTGGAGCCATCTCCCGGCACACCTCGCACCAGTCGGCATAGAACTCAAGGATCGTTGGGCGGCCATTGCTGAGCGCGACTTCAGGCGTCAGTGAGCGTCTGGCGAGCTGATCCAGGGGCGATTCGATCGACCCGCCGTTGCGCACAAGAAAGAGAGTGACAGCCAGGGCCAGAGCAGAGACCAGCAGAAGCATTTTCTGCGTTGTGCTGAGGCTGGAACTTGAGGCGCTGTCGGTCATCGCGCACTGACATCAATGGCCCCACTCTGACAGGACAAACCGCTTGCTGTTGCTAGCGTCTGACCGCAGATTCCGGCATCTTTGGCCGACGTTTGTCCGCCGCAAATCTGACTCCGAGCCGATGCCCGTCTTGCGTTTTCTGCTGTTACCGCTTCGGGCTCCGCTGCTGATCGTTCTGTTCGTGGTGTCGCTGTTTCTCGGGCATCACTGGGCGATTCAGGAGACCTGGCTAGCCGAGGCCCATTCGATCTCGGTCAACACCTTCTGGGCGTTTGAGTTGATCCAGGCGGTGGTGGTGGTGGTGATCTGCACCATGCCTGACCTGCTGCTTCGCCAGCTCTCGCTGCTGATGGCCTCGAGTCGGGTGCTCAGCCTGGTGGTCACTCTCACGCTGCTGATCACCGTGGGGTTGTACGTCCTCAGTCTCAGCCTGCTGTCGGACGTGCTGATTCTCGGTTCCGCCACCCTGCTGGCACGCCTTGATCTGAGCCGGATCAAGGTGGTGCCTCCGCCGCAGCTGATGGCGTTCTGGCTTGCGGTGATCGTGATCGCAGGCATCTGGATCGGCCATGACCTGCCCAGCCCTGTGACCTCACTCGGTGCAGCGAGCGGTGGTTGAAGCGCGGTTGAGGTACGCCCAGAGATTGCCAAGCACTTTCTTGGTGTAGAGGCGTGTTTCCGGGTAAGGAATGCGTTCCACCCAGAGCTCTGGGTCCTGCTTGAGTTCAGGGCTCACCCAGGATGCTGCGGCACCGGGCCCTGCGTTGTAGCTGGCCACTGTCAGCCAAGGGTTGCTCTGCCACAGGTTCAGAAGATCTCCCAGATAGCGGGCTCCCAGAACGGCATTGCGACCGGGTTCACGCAGCTCATCGGCACTGATCCGTTCTCCTGCCATCTCGGCGGCGGTGGCCGGCATCAGCTGCAACAGCCCCAGGGCTCCGACGGGTGAAGCCACACCGGGGGAGAACCGAGATTCCTGACGGGCGATCGCCTGAAGCAACTCCAGTCGGACATTCTCCTGCTGTGAAGCGTTGAGGAAGACAGGCAGCAGAGGTTGAGGATGCAGGCTGCTGTGCAGCAGAAAACGGGTGCTGCAGGCGGGCGATATCAGACGCAGACTGGCTTTCCACAGCCGGCTCAGACCGGTCCAGTGGTCATGCACCCCCAGTCGAAGCCTGCCCTCCAGCAGGAGTTTCTGTGGCGACCGGTCTGTCTTGTCTTCTTCGCTGCGCCAGGTCTCCCAGGCTTCCTGAGTCAGCCCAAGGCGCCAGAGCTGGTCAATCAGTGGGTTGCCGCTTTCAAGAGGGCTCCAGGTCTGACCTGAGTTCAGGCTGACGGCCTCTGCGGCACTGGCCATGCTGTCCCCGGAGAGAACCGGCAAGCTGCCTGATCCCCGCCTGACCTCAGCTCGCCAGGTGTAGTAGCCGGGAGGCTGCTGACGCGTCAGCCTTTCCCAGATCCTGTTTGCCTTGTCGCTGTCTCCGAGTTTGTCGGCGCACATCCCCAGCCAGAACTGCTGTCGTGCTCGCAGGGGGTCAGGCAGTTGTGCGGCCGGGATGGCATTCAGCCATGACCGCGCCAGTCGCCACTGATCCTTGAGCAGGGCCTCACGCGCCAGGTCCCATTGCAGTTGCCAGCTGGCCGGATGGCCCGGCCAGCGTTTCAGCACCATCAGTCCTCCTTCGCCACCAGCAAGACGGACGCGGGCTGCTGCCACATCCGCCGAGCGTTGCTGAAGAGAGTCAGGCAGGGCATCAATCAGTGCCTGTTTCGGACGCAGGGGCTCACTCAGCAGCGCTGCGGCTTCCAGGGCCTCCTGACTGGCAGGCTGATCCTCGGCCAACTGCAGCAGAAGCACTTCCCCGCGCTGTCGCTGCTCCCGGTCTCCTCTGAGCAGAGTGCGGCCGATGGCCAGCGCCGCTGCAGGTGTCAGAGGTGTTCCCTGCAGGCAGAGCTCAGCCGATCGGCCATCCCCGAGTCGGGCCAGGGCAGCCGACAACTGCAGCCGTTGCTGCTGCTGAAGTCCTTCGCCCGTGATCGCTCCACAGGCTTCGCGCAGCCAACGGTCTGCTCCTGGCCAGCTCGCTCCCCATCGGGCCAGATGCAGGGCACTCGCCTGGATCCGAGCCTGATCGGCATCCTCGGGCAGTTCGGCGGCAGCGGCCAGTGCAGCGGGGTGAGCAGGTTGAAGTCTGAGCAGTTCGTCCTTCAGTGTTGGCTCACGGTCAGCGAGGTGGTATCGAGCATCTGCACTGCTCACCGAAGTGGGAAAACGTCGCAGCAGATCGCTCCAGAGCGCTTTCTCCTCCTGACGACGTCCCACCGCCCTGGCTGTGAGTGCCTGCTGCTTGAGGGTGACGGCGGCCAGTGGAGCCGGTCCCCAGCCCTGGCCCGTGAGCAGACGTCTTCGCCTCCAGGGAGACTCACCGCTGCGGCTGCTCAGCATCAGGGCTGCTTCACGCCGCTCCTGTGGGTCCATCGACCAGCGGTAGTGCCGCCAGAGCTGTGCATCGCTCAGTTCCGGCGTGATCGGAATGTGCTGACTGCGCAGCAGTGAACGTCCACCCAGGATGAACAGGATGCTCAGCAGCGTGGTGCCGCCAAGAAGCAGCGGTCCTCGGTTCACTCGAGCGTTCAAGCCATGGCGGGGAACTCCTGGCATTCTGTGCCCAGCAGCATCGAACTGGATGGTTGCTCAGCGTCGGCAACCCCGGCCTGGCCAGCGCCAACGCCTGCGTCTGGTTGTGGCCTCAGGGCTGGCTGTTGTGGTCTGGGGCCTGCGCTGGCTGTGGCCGTTGCAGTGGCTGCCTGGCTGGGTCGTGCTGCTGGCGGTCTTGTGGGCTCTGCTGGAGCTTGCAGCACTGCTGCTTGTGCCTCAGCGATGGAACTGATGGGCATCGTGCGGCTGAGGCCCTGTCACTGGTTCAGGGATCGGTTGTCTCAAGACTCTTAAGGTTCAGTCCACAAATGAGACCCCATGGCCTCTCCTGCCGCCCATCCGCTCGGTTCACTGCAGTCTCCCGGGGTCAGTTTCGGGACGGATGGACTGCGTGGACGGGTCGGTTCGGCAATCACTCCTGCACTGGCACTGCAGGTGGGCTTCTGGTGCGGACGTGTTCTGCCTGACGGCGGCCCCGTTCTGATCGGGATGGATTCCCGCAGCAGCGGTTCGATGCTGGTGTCTGCGCTCACCGCTGGCCTGGCCGCCGCAGGACGCGAGGTCTGGACTCTTGGCCTTTGCCCCACACCGGCGGTTCCAGGCCTCATCCGTCGCTTTCAGGCATCGGGTGGACTGATGGTTTCCGCAAGTCACAACCCGCCTGAAGACAACGGCATCAAGGTTTTCGGACCTGACGGCAGCAAGCTGGGTTCCGCGTTGCAACGCCGCATCGAAGCCGGCCTGCGTGGTGAGTCGGATCAGGCCGGAGCGATTTGTGCCTGTGGCGCAGCCAGCCACCGCCCCGATCTGCTGGATTTCTACCGCGAGAGTCTGCTCAGCAGTGTTCAGCATCAACGTCTTGACGGCGTGTCGATCGTGCTCGATCTTTGCTGGGGATCAGCCACCGCCTGCGGTGCAGAGGTCTTCCGCTCACTTGGGGCCGACCTCACCGTGCTCCATGGAGTCGCCGACGGCGAGCGCATCAACGTGGGTTGTGGATCCACCCATCTCGGCCCTCTGCGTGAGGCGGTGATCGAACGCGGCGCGGCCATGGGCTTCGCCTTCGATGGAGATGCCGACCGGATGCTTGCGGTGGACGGTCGTGGCCGCGTGGTTGACGGCGACCATGTGCTTTACCTGTGGGGATCCGTGCTTCAGGACAGCGGTGCTCTGCCTGATCAGCGCCTGGTCGCCACAGTGATGTCCAATCTGGGATTTGAGCGTGCCTGGCAGGCCAGAGGTGGGCAGCTGGAGCGAACTCCCGTGGGAGATCAGCATGTTCACGCTGCGATGGTGAGCAGTGGTGCAGCCCTGGGGGGCGAGCAGTCAGGGCACATTCTGTCTTCCGCGCATGGCCTCGCCGGTGACGGCGTTCTCACTGCACTTCAGCTGGCGACTCTCTGCCATGGTCAGCAGATGACTCTGGCTGACTGGCTGGATCGCAGTTTCCAGGCCTATCCCCAGAAACTTGTGAACGTTCGGGTCACGGACCTTGAACGTCGCAGGGGTTGGGCCGATTGTGATCCACTGCGAGAACTGGTTGATGAAGCTGAGCGCTCGATGGCCGGTGAAGGCCGGGTGCTCGTGCGTGCCAGCGGCACAGAACCATTGCTGAGGGTCATGGTGGAAGCATCCGAGACGGATGTGGTGGATCTCTGGACAGCACGGCTGGCTGAGGCGGCCGATCGCCATCTCAATGTGGCCTGAGACCGGCCTGGTCCAGAGCGCAGGCAAGAGCACCATCGCAGGCATCGCCTCTCTCTGATTGCCAGCTGCTGCCCGGGAGCAGGTCAATCACCGCCGCTTCCACCAGTTGACGAAACAGCGGCAGGTGCTCCAGAGCACCTCCGCGGGCGCCCAGTGATGGAGTGTTCAGATCGAGTGCACGCGCTGTTGCCGCTGTGGCCTCAGCGAGAGCGGCGGCCGAACGTTTCAGGATTGTCAGTGCTGATGCATCTCCTTCTGCGGCGGCTTTGTCGACCAGCGGCGCCAGCCTCGCCTGATCGGCAATCCCATGACCAGGGCTCACCACAAGCGCTTTGAGGTCGGCGGCGCTGCGACAGTCGAGTGCATCCCAGAGCCACTGGCGCAGCGCGCTGTCACAGACGCGGCCATCAGCCATCTTCACGCTCAGCTGAAGCGCCTGCTGGCCGATGTCAAACGCCGAGCCCGCGCCATCCAGGCGCCAGCCCCAGCCGCCACAGCGGTGTTCGCGGCCGTGGGCGTCCCGCCCCACCACGATCATTCCGGTGCCGCTGATCAGCACAATGCCAGCCTGATTGGGGAAGGCGCCCCGCAGGGCGGTGCGTTCATCACCGGTTGCCAGACAGTGAGCTTCAGGCAGCTGCAGTTCCGCAGCAAGAAGGGCGCCTGCTCTCGTCTGCAGGAGCGTGCCTGCCTCGATGCCGCTGGCACCGATTGCTGCAGCTGTGATCACCAACTCCTCGCGGGAATCCTGTGCCAACCGTTGCTGCCATTCGCGCCGTGCACTGCTGAGGCTGGAGCGGATCGCGGATCGGAAGCGCTCTTCGCCGTCAGCGGCATCGAGATGGCTGACTCCGGAGCCACTGCCGTCGCTGAGTCGCTTCAGCTGTCCGTTGGTCCAGACACTCAGCCGGCAGCGGCACCGTGTCTGTCCGGCATCAAATCCAGCCAGGATGCAAGGTGAATGGCTCACAGGCTCCGGCGCATCTGGCTCAGGGTGGCGAGGCAGAACCAGCCGCTGATCTGCACTTCAGGGCGGAAGAAGATCGTGTCGGCTGCACCTTGCATCAGCAGTCCGGCGATCGCCGCCAGGCAGCCCAGGCAGGGAAGAGCAAGATCCCACTCTGCAGTCAGTGCCCGCAAGCCATTGCGGACGCATGCCACCCCGAGACCCAGGCAGGCGAGCAGGCCAGGTATGCCAGTTTCCACAAGGATTTCAAGCGGTACCGAATAGGCGCTGAGGGCGTTGAACTTCGGTTGCTGGTAAAGGGGATAAACACTGTTGAAGGCTGCATTCCCTGGTCCGATGCCCAGCCAGGGGC
>CAYWOE010000055.1:0-7246 GCA_964459855.1 uncultured Synechococcus sp.
TCAGCAGTCTTTTTCCCCTGATTTACGGACTGGTCTTCCTGGCCCTGCTTTGGCAAGCCTTCCGGGTGATGGGGCGGGGGTTCAGCGCGGCGGTGCGATCTCCTGGTGAGGCTGATCCCCGTGCTGATCGAACCGGCAAGGTGACCATTCATCCGGAACTGCTTGATGGGGATGGCCGACTGACCGAGGAAGACCTGCTGACGGTTCGATTCAGCGGTGAGGACGAAACGGGCGATCCCGGTGTGCGTCCCGGTGAATAAGTTAGGTAGGAAAGCTGCGCGGCAGCTCGACTCGGACTCGTAGGGGGAACCTCCTGGTGGATCAAAGAACACGGATCGTTGCCGCGGTGATCAAATCCGTGAAGCTTCCCCCCCGCTTTCGTCTGCGTCTGCTGAAAGAGGATCCCGTTCGTCTCGAGCTCAGCCTGACTCCCGCCTACGGGAAGGATCCGATCCAGGTGGGGCTGGTGGAATCCCTCGATCTGGTTGCCCGTCGCGACCGCGAAGGGCGAATTCCCCGCGACCTTCAGGGAACCTGGGACTGGACTGTCAGACATGGACAGGTCAGCACAGGTGGTTGGAACCCCTATCTGAAGGAGGCCCTGCAGACGATGTTCGAAACCGGTCTGCCTGCAATCGTTTACGAGGAACTCACCGGAGAGGACTATCACCCCGTGGATGGCGCTCGCCACGTGCGCTGACCTTCGCAGCGGCCATGCACCGCAGCGTGTAACACCGTGCTAACGGACACAGCCAAGCCTTGAAACATCGGGCTAAAAAGTCACCATTCAGGCCTTTAAGGATTTCTTCATGGCCACGCTCAACCGTCGCGTCGCCCCGCTGGTTCGACTGCTCGCCGCCATGGGGGCACTCACCAGCATCCTGCTGCTGGGCCTGCTCAACTTCATTCGCTGACGCCGATCGTCGCCGTTGAGTTCGTACCCCATTGATGAACTGCTGCCCGAACTTTGCGCACGTCTGCACAGTTCAGGAACTCTGATTCTTCAGGCTCCCCCCGGTGCGGGCAAGACCAGCAGGGTCCCCCTGGCGCTGATGGGAGAGTTGGTTGACGGGCCTCGGCCTGCGGGCCGAATCCTGCTGATCGAGCCGAGACGTCTGGCCGCGAAGGCAGCTGCGGCGCGACTGGCACAGTCGATCGGCGAACCCATCGGAGCACGCATCGGGTACTCGGTTCGGAACGAGCAGAAGCGCTCCGAGGCCACAACCGTCGAAGCGATCACCGACGGATTGTTTCTGCGACGTCTTCAGTCAGATCCTGACCTGCCCGGGGTCGGCACCGTGATCTTCGATGAATTCCATGAGCGGCGACGCAACAGCGACGTTGCCCTCGCCCTGCTTCGCGAAGCGAGACGCTTGCTGAGGCCAGACCTGAAGTTGCTGCTGATGTCAGCAACTCTGCAGCTGGAGACACTGGCTGCTCAGTTCGAGGGCGCTGAAACCCTCACCAGTCATGGACGCGCTTTCCCTGTTGAAACGCATCACTGCCCTCCTCGCGATCGGGAACGCCTCGAGTCGCATGTGCTTCGCGCTCTCGAGAAGGAGCTGATTCACCTCGAAGGCCATCATCGGGTCGGCGAGAACCCGCCTGGTGTACTTGTGTTCCTTCCCGGAGTCCGTGAGATTGAACGGTGCCGGCAGAAGCTCATCAGTGTTCAACGTCTGCGGAACTGGCAGGTGCTGCCCCTTCATGGTCAGCTCTCTCTCAAACTGCAGAGCGAAACGCTGAAACCCTGCGAGGCGAGCTGGGACGGGCGAATCGTGCTGGCGACATCGATTGCGGAAAGTTCCCTGACGCTCGACGGCATTCGCCTCGTGGTGGACGCAGGCCTGAATCGCCACACCCGATTTGATCCAGGCACCGGAATGGAGGGGCTGGTCACCGTCCCGGCCAGCATGGCCAGCGCGGATCAGCGGCGCGGGAGGGCAGGTCGTCAGGCCCCTGGCCGTTGCGTCCGACTCTGGTCCGCGGTTGAGGAGCGACGCCGGCCCGCGCAAGACCCCCCGGAGCTGCAACGGGCAGATCCCCAGCCGACTGTGCTCGACCTTGCGCAGTGGGGAGCTGGCCTGGGTGAAAAGCTCGACTGGCTGGAACCTCCCCCCAAAGCGCTGCTCCAGGAGGGAACACAGCAGCTGAGGCAACTGAAGCTGTTGTCTGCTCGGGGGCAGATCACAGCCACTGGTCGAGAGGTTGCCGGGTTCGGCATGCATCCCCGACTTGGCCTGATGTTGATCCAGGCACGTCATTGGCAATTGGAACCGCTGGCCTGCGATCTGGCGGCCTTGCTGAGCGAACGCGACCTCCCTGGAGGCCCTGTTGTCGGGAGTGACATCGGCCACCGTCTGCAGCAACTGAGAACATCGGGGCGAAGCAACCACTTCGAGGGCATCTCCCGCATTCGACGGCAGAGCCTGCAGTGGCAGAGACAGCTGCGGGCACTGAGAACACCCGTGAAACCATCCCCACTGAAGGAAACGGAAGACCTTGCCATCGCGCGGCTGATCGCTTCAGCGTTTCCCGAATGGGTTGCACTGGCACGACCGGGGCGAACCGGCTCCTTTCTGCTGCGACATGGGAGAGGCGCAATGCTCCCGACGTCTGATCCGCTCAGCAGCGCCGAGGCCCTGGCCGTCGCCCGGCTCGATCTGAACGAACGGGATGCACGCATCCGCCTGGCGGTTCCGATCAGTCGTGGCTTTCTCGAAGAGATCGCTGAAGAGCAAGGGGAGTGGCGTGAGCAGGTGGGCTGGAACGCCAAACAGCAACGGATCCGAGCCGAACGTGTGCTGAGCCTGGGAGCCATCGAACTGCAGCGCCATCAACTGCAACGCCCCTCAGCCGATCTGGTGAGCCAGGCGCTGATGCAGCAGCTTCGCGATGAAGGCCTCGAACGCCTGCCCTGGAGCGCACGTTGTGAGCAGCTGCGCCGGCGTCTTGAGATAGCCCACAACCACCTTGGAGATCCCTGGCCCGATCGCTCCATTGAGGAACTGCAGAGGACCCCTGAACGCTGGATCAAAGAGGCAAGCCTGTGCTGCAGCAGCTGGCAGGATCTCGACAGCGCCGCCCTGATCGAAGCGCTATGGAGTGGCCTGGCCTGGGAACAGCGACGCGAACTGGACACCCTGCTTCCCGAGCGGCTGAAAGTCCCCAGTGGCAGGGAAGCCCGGGTGACTTACGGCGATGACGAAGCCGTGCTGTCAGTGAAGCTTCAGGAGATGTTCGGCAGTGTCGAGGGGCCGACCCTTCTCAACGGAACACTGGCCGTGACGCTGGAACTGCTCTCGCCGGCAGGGCGTCCCTTGCAGCGCACGAGGGATCTCGCAGGCTTCTGGGCGGGCAGTTACCGCGATGTGCGCCGCGAGATGCGTGGCCGCTACCCGAAACACCCGTGGCCGGAATCACCTCTGACAGCAGCCCCGACTAGCAAGTCGAAGAAGTTCTCGTAATGTCGCATTCACGACAGGCAACAAAACTCCACTGTTTGTTACATTGGTTGAAGTCACGGATCACGACCCATGTCTGACAACGCATCCCGCTTCGGCTTCGTCAACTTTGCTGAAACCTGGAATGGCCGTCTGGCCATGATGGGCTTCGTGATCGGCCTGGGCACCGAACTGCTCACCGGTCAGGGCATCCTGTCCCAGATCGGCCTCGGCTGATCGCGTCATAACGCATTGAGAGCCTTCGGAGCTCGCAAACCCCGTCGGCATCCCGACGGGGTTTTTCAATGATTGCTCGTTGCTGCGCGAGAGTATGTCAAGTCGTTCTCTGCCCTTGCTCCCCTTCTTCGCCGGCAACCGCCGCGATGGTGCCAGGTTGCTGAGCAGTGCACTGGTGTTTCTGTCGATCGGACTGACCCAGCTGGACCATCAGTGGGGGCGGATCCTCAGCGTCATCGCTGGTGCTGTCTGCATCTACTGGGGTTTCGCCTATCGCCGCCTTGATCGCTGACGCCATCCCCAGCTACTCCGTCAGGGAGCTCAACAACGCGGTCGGCTCCCTGCTGGAACGCGGTTTCGCTCCCCGTTTTCTGGTCCAGGGCGGCGCATCCCGTCCCCAGGTCAAGAAGGGACATCTCTGGCTGAACCTCACCGATGGAGAAGCCAGCGTCACTGTGGTCTGCTGGGCATCCCGGTTGAAGCAGCTGAGTTACGTACCGGCGGATGGGGACGGCATCACCGTGGTGGGGAAACTGAATTTCTGGGCAGCCCGGGCCAGTCTCGCGGTCCAGGCCATCGACATCCGCCCCAGTCTTTCAACCGTTGAACGGCGGTTTGAGGCGGTGAAATCGCTGCTGACAGCCGAGGGAGTGATTGACCCATCGGCACGTCGACGGCTGCCTCCGATTCCCAGGCGGATTGCCCTGCTGACGAGCGTGCCGAGTTCCGCGCTGGCGGACATGCTGAGAACCGCCGGCGAGCGTTGGCCGCTGACCGAGCTGCTGATTGTGCCGGTGCCGGTGCAGGGGGCCGTTGCAGAACAGATCTGTGCAGTGCTCGAACAACTCAGCAAAGCGCTGCCAGAGATTCAGCTGGATGCACTTGTGCTGGCCAGGGGGGGAGGCAGCCGGGAGGATCTCATGGTTTTCGATGATGAACAGGTCTGCCGAGCCATTGCCAGATTTCCCTGTCCAGTGGTGACGGGTCTTGGGCACGAAGACGATCTGACCGTCGCCGACCTGGTGGCGGATCATCGTGCAGCGACTCCAACGGCTGCGATCGTGAGCCTTCTGCCCAGCCGAATCTCCGCACTGCAGACGATCCAACAGCAGCGTCTGCAACTCGAACAACAGCAGCGCTGGCGTTTGAAGAGGGAGAAGGAGCGTCTGCTGCAGAGGCGCCAGACGCTGGATCATGTTCACCCGCAGGCTGTTCTGCAGCGAAGCCGTCTGCAGCTGAATCAGAGACGACAGCTGCTCACAGCGCTTTCACCGGACCGTTGGCTGAGCCGTGGTTTCGCCAGAGTGACGCGTGAAGACGCAACATTGCTGCAGTCATCGACGGAGGCCAACCCCGGCGATGGTCTTGTGATTCACGTTCGCGACGGCACGATCGATGTCACTGTCCAGTCCGTGCAGACCAGGAGTGGATAGGTGCTGACTCGCCCGGAACAGTTTTCCGCTGAACAGCTTTTCATCAATCTTCCATGCCGAAAAAATCCAAACCGGTCGAGAACGACCCACGAGCAACCTGGCAGAAGGATGCCGAAGCGCTCAGCTATGAGGAGGCACTTCAGGCTCTCGACCTTTTGCTGGCGAAGCTTCAGGACGAATCGATGCCGTTATCTGAGCTTCAGAACAGTCATCAGCGGGCGGAAATTTATCTGAGTCGATGCGAACGACTGCTCAGTGAAACAGAACAGAATGTTCTTCAACTCGACCCACAGACATTGACCAGCGAAACGTACGAACAGCGGAACAATGCGTAACGTTCTGATCTGGGGCTATCTCGTTCTGGCCCTGCTGGGAGCTGTGCTGCCCTGGCAGGCCAATCTGGAATTCATGCAGACGGCATCAGGCTCTGGATTTGACCTGGGCACTTTCATCAAGGATGCAAATCTCACGGCGGCATCACGGTCCCTGAGTCGCGATCTGATCATTGGCGCCGCTGCATTCACCATCTGGATCGCCACGGAAGGGCGCCGTTTGCAGGTGAAAGGCTGGTGGATCACCCTGGTGCTGTGCGTGACCGTGTCGTTTGCCTGTGGCGGACCGGTGTTTCTGCATCTGCGTGAGCGACGCTTACTGCAACTCGAACAAGAAGAGGCCCTGAAAGGTCAAAGCGGGAGTGCGACTGGCTGACACCGTTGCAATTCAGTTGTCAACATCCTCGGCGGTGACATCAATGGTCACTGAACTGGCAGGAGTGGAATCAAATTCACTCTGAGACCCGGGTGACTGAGAAGCATCAGTTGTGGAGAAAGCAGAACCGCAGACGGCACAGACAGGAGTGGATTGCAACGAAGCGGAGCCACAGGCAGAACAGACCTGCATTCGACTTTGCAGAACCTTCCAGCCCAGCCAACCCAGACCACCGAGTATCAGAGGGAGCGCAAGCAGAACCAGTGCAACTCCACCGACCACATCGATGAGAGCCTTGCCCACAGGTGTCGGCAACAACAACAGAAGTCCGATGAGCCAGACCAGAGGAGGCACTCGACCCATATCAACTCAGAGGCGTTGAAGGAAGCACCATGATCACTGATTACCGTCAGTTCTGGACACAGTCAAAGCGAGGATCACCGCCTTTCTTCATACGCATGTTGGCCAGCTCGACACTCCAACATTGACCGAAATAAATCACAACTCCCACCATCCAGACCCACAATGTGAGAACGAGAACCCCCCCAATCACTCCATAGGCCTGAAATCGTGATCCCAGAGAAAAAATACTTCGACTGACTGCGAGGTTAAGAAGTGTCAGCAGAAAACCAATCAGCAATGATCCTGGTATCAGCGGCAAAAAGGGTACTTTTCGACTGGGAAGCAGGAATTGCAACAACAATGCCATAGCCGAAAAGCCCAACATCGAAATCAATAAACGCCCGAATTGCAGCACGGGGAATACTGGAAAGGCCTCAGCAAGCCATGGCAGGGAAGTCGCAAGTTCATCAACCAATGTCGCAGGAACCATTCGAAGATTGGCACTGATTTGATCAACGAAGATCAGCAGACCAATCAGAATCACAACCAAAAAGGCCTCAATTCTCACCCGCACAAAACGGTAAGCCTGAGCTCCAAATGGCATGGAATCAGGCAGTGGCTGCAGAACCTCGCGCCACAACCGATCAGCACCACGTTGCAGTGTGAGATAAACATTTCCAGCCGTCACGAGCAGAACAGCTGCACCGAGCAGACCTGCACCAAACCCCTGAGAAACAAGTTGTTCAAGGGTCTGCCTGACAATTTCGATCGCCGGAGGGGGCAAAACACCACTCGCATAGATCAGAATTTGTTGATCAAGATTCTGCTGTCGCCCCAAAAGCCAGGAGGCGAGAGACAATGAAATCAGCAGAATCGGAAAAATTGACTGCAGCGTGTAGTAAGCAAAAGCAGCACTGAGGTCAACACAATCAGAGGTTGCCCAACGCAGATAAGCCCTCCACAGAGAGTGCAGAAAATGACGAATCGACAGCCTTGACGCCATGAATTCTGTCAAAGTTATCAATCCAAACTAGCGCGTTATGGCACAAAAAAAGCCACCCCAGCAAGGGTGGCTTTCTTCGC
>CAYWOE010000056.1:0-7002 GCA_964459855.1 uncultured Synechococcus sp.
GAGCGCACCAAGTCCGCATCGGGTAGCAGGGACAAGGGCGACATCGACCGATTACGAAACCAATCAGTTTCTTAATTTACCATCGTTTACAGGAGCAATCCCACTGCTTCACCCCTCCAAGCCGGTGGTCAGACTGCGATCAGTCAGGGGTCTGCGCTGAACCATGGAGGCGGGATTCAGGCACGTCATCACCCTGAAGGCGGGACACCCATTGACCTGCTGCTGCCTCGCGGTGATCACTGAAAAAGAGCCGAGCTGAATGCACCAGAGACTTCAGAAACTGATGTCCGCAGCCGGCCACTGCTCACGGCGCCAGGCAGAGGAACTGCTGCGCCAGGGTCGGGTTGAAGTCAATGGAAGGATTGCAGGACTCGGAGATCAGGCTGATCCCGACACGGATCAGATCTGTGTGGATGGCACGCCGTTAGCCAGGGTGACAGCGGAGCTGGTTCTGCTGCTCAACAAACCCAAAGGCGTGATCAGCAGCTGTCATGACCCTCAGGGCCGCAAGACCGTTCTGGACCTCATCCCTACGGATCTCAGGCGGGGACTACACCCGGTTGGACGCCTGGATGCCGACAGCCGTGGTGCTTTGTTGCTCAGCAACCAGGGAGACCTGACTCTGCGGCTGACACACCCCCGCTACGCCCACTGCAAGACCTACAGGGTGACGGTGAACGGAACACCTGATCAAACCGGACTGGAGCAATGGAGAAAGGGCATCGAGCTGGATGGCTCACGCACTCTTCCTGCCGGCGTCAGGCTGATTCAAAGCCAGAGGCGACACAGCGTGCTTGAAGTGGTCCTGCGTGAAGGGCGCAATCGGCAGATCCGAAGGATTGCCTCTCTGCTCGGCCATCCCGTGGTGGACCTTCAACGGATCGCAATCGGCGATCTTGCTCTTGGTTCCACCGCAGAGGGGTGCTGGCGCAAGCTATCCAGGCAAGAATGGCGAGGCCTGATCAGCTCTCAGACAGGCGAGGCGTAAACCGGCCATGGCTCTGTTCAAACGTTCCTTCCCATGGCGCTGGCGGCTGAAGCGAGCGAGTGAGACCAGTGCAACGGATCTCAGCCAAAACGTTGAACCTCTCATCGAGGCGGGACTGCGCCTCAGGCAGCATCGCGAGCAACGCGGGCTGAGCCTCAGAGACCTGTCGAAGGAGGTTCGAATCACCACACCGGTGCTGGAAGCACTGGAAAGGGGCTGGTCGGACCGACTGCCTGAACCGGCTTACCTGGTGGCAATGCTGCAGCGGCTTGAAGAGTATCTCCAGCTCGAACCAGGCAGCCTGAATGGTGCCCTGCCTGAAGGTTGTTTTCAGAAGCAGCTGCCGGGGGAACAGCGCCGGACGCGCTTCACGCTGGGAAGCATTGACATCTTCACCACCTGGCAGGGGAGCCTGGTGTACATCGCCGTGATCACCGCATCACTGCTCGCGTTGAATCAGCAGCAACGGCAACTGGCGATCGACAACACCAAGTCGTTCATGCCGGTTCCACTGAATCTTCAGCAGGATTCCGATGCCCTGTTGCAGGACCTGCGGCCAGTGGCTGAGATCCGATCAGGGCTGCCGGAAGACGTCGTCGCAACTCTTTCAGGCAGCCAGCCGCTGCAGGGGGTGCTGGAAGTGACCCTGACGCAACCAAGCACGTTGACGCTCAGCAGTGAGGGGGGCGACCGCAGTTCCCTGAAGGGAGCAACCGGCACGCTCACCCTGCAGCTGTTGCCCCCTCTGGAGCTCAGAGTTCAACCTGCCCCCGCCGTAGGTGGCGTGCGGTGGGACGGAGTCCCCCTGAACGCAATGAACAATCAGCCAGGGGTTTATCGCCTCGACCAGACCTCGGCGCGCAATCCATAACCCTGAAGTGCTCCTTCGACCGACCTGTCGAAGACCCGAACACGCCAGTTCCAGTTGCCTCCGACGGTCCCAGGTGTATTGAACCTGGCTGCATCGTCGAGATGCAGAAGATCCTGCAATGGTGCGATCACCATCAGGGCACTGGAGGCCAGACCCAGTTCGAGAAGCTGCCAGCCAGGAGCCTCGACCGGACAGTCCAGACAACTGGCGAACCGGGCGCGGGAGTCCTCATCCAGTCGTTGCCACCATCCCAGACTTGTGGGATTGTCGTGGGTCCCCGGATAGACAACCCATCCTGTGCCTCGGATGTTGGACGGCAGATAGGGGTTTCGTGGGTTGCCGTCAAAGGCGAACTGAAGCACCTTCATTCCTGGCAGATGAAAGCGGTCGCGCAGACGTTCCACATCAGGGGTGATCACTCCGAGGTCTTCGGCAACCAGAGGTAGTCGTCCGCCTGCATCACGACGCAGACAGCTGAGCAGTTCACGCCCGGGCGATCGTCGCCAGACTCCGTTCATGGCAGTGGTATCTCCGCCGGGGACAGACCAGTAGGACGCCAGAGCGCGGAAGTGGTCCAGTCTCAGCCTGTCGACCAGATCCCACTGACGCCGCAGACGATCCCTCCACCAGCGAAATCCTGTTCTGCGATGGCGGGACCAGCTGTAAACAGGAGTGCCCCAGAGCTGTCCCGTCGCTGAGAAATAGTCAGGGGGCACACCACTCTGTTCGCGCAGCCTGCCATCCGCTGCGATTGAGAACAGATCACGATGACTCCAGACGTCAGCACTGTCGCGCGCCACATAGAAGGGGAGATCGCCGAGGATGTCGACGTCGAGATCAGCTGCAAGCTCACGAAGCCGCATCCATTGCCGGCTCAGATGCCACTGAAGCAACTCCTGCTCGAGAAGACGGCCGTGATGCTGAAGGCGCCAGTTCCCCAAGGCCTTCCGGTCGCGAACGGCCAGGGCCTGAGGCCACTCCCACCACGGACGTCCCTCGTTCTGATCGCGCAGCACCATGAATGCGGCGTGATCGAGAAGCCAGCTGGACTGATCCCGTCGCCATCTGTCGAAAGCCGCACGTCGGGAATGCGGTTGCTGATGCCAGCGAGCGCCTAACCGCTCGGCCAGGACGGTTGCACGCCTGCTTGCAAGAGGAAAATCAACTTCAGCGCTGGCGGCTTCCGCGCCTGGGAGCGACTCAAGATCACCGGGGTGAAGAAATCCCTGGTCGCTGAGATCCTTCGCATCCAGCAGCCAGGGATTGATGGCGAAACTGGAAGGGGAGCTGTAGGGGGAACCGGTCCCATCCGGAGGTGACAGTGGCAACACCTGCCAAAGCCCGATGCCGTTCGCGGCCAGGGAACGGATCCAGGCGCGGGCGGGCTGTCCCAGCCCTCCACAGACGGGCGAATCAGGCAGAGCGGTGGGATGCAGCAGAACGCCGACACGACGTCGCGGCAGAGACACACCTGTCACGCGCGACCCGTGTTCGTCGTCAGCGACACAGCCTCAGAACAGAGCGGCATCACCAAGGTCCTGGCCATCCATACCGTCACGAACAACACGTTCAAAAAACTGCTCCAGAGTGTCCGTGCCGTAGGAGGGCGTCGCAGCACTGTCGTATTGCTGACGCTGTTCGTCCCAGACAAGCATCGACTCACCAGCGTAGTAACGACCGATCCTTCCGAATTCAGCGGTGTCTTCCAGTGAGGGAAACCTTGCCGATAAAAAGTCAAGACAGCCAACAGGGATATCCATCAACGCGATCGGCAGGGAAATCATCCAGGGCTTTTTCCCCAGAGCCTTGAACAGCATTTCGCCCTGCTGCCGAGCGCTCAACGCCTCTCCCGGACCACCAATGGGCAGGACCTGATTGATCTTGTCCTGATCCTTCAGGCAATCACATAGATAAGAGGCCAGATCGGCCTCACTGATTGGCTTGCAACTTGCCAGCTCACCATTGCCGAACATCACGTAGGGGGCACCCTTGCGGCAGCTCTCCACCTGGGCGCCGAGACTCTTGAAAAATGCCGTCGGGCGAACGATGGAATAGGTCACATCACTGCCATCACGAAGCTCAGCTTCGAGCGCAAGCTTCGCCTTCTGAAATTCCAGCAGAGGTTTCTGAACACAGATCGCAGACAGAAGCACGAAATGAGAGAGTCCGGCCTCTCGGCCACGGCGATAAGTGTTGAGCGTGGCTTCGTAATCAATGGCCCAGGAATCCTTGCGACCGCCGGTGCGGGAGGCGAGGCAGCTGATCACCACATCCACCGGCTGATCAAACACATTGCGATCCAGAGACTTGCAATCCGTGACATCACCGAAACGAACCTCTGCGCCGGGAAAGTCAGCCTTCACGCTCTCCTGGGTCTGCCGACCGCCGACACCACTCCTCTCGCGGGCGAACGCCACGACGCTGTAACCGCGGCTGATCAGCTCCTTGACCACGAAACGACCGATGTATCCGGTTGCTCCAAAAACCACAACACGCACCTTGTCCGGCGAACGGTCACGGAAGTTGTCGTTCAGAAGCATTTGCAGAGGGTCGACACCCTCCATTATTCGCTTAGAACCAAGCGAGACTGCAGCTCAGTTCTGGAGGAATCGGCGCCATGAAGGACAAGCGAGCGGCAGTTGATCCTTCCTTGAACCGATGGAAGCAGTGGTTCGGGAGCCACCCCTTCAGGACGATCCTGCGAATCGCCGCAGCCGTGGCCGGAGCCAGCCTGATCGCCGGAGTCCTTGGAGTGATCTGGCCGAAACCCGACCCGATGGCGGCGGCACCACCCTCCGCTGACGACCCCAGCAGCCTTGCGCCTCTTCCCAGCCAGGCGGTCACCGTGCTCATGGTGGGCATTGACGCCGATGGCGTGAATGATCCAAGCAACGGAGCTGCGCCGAAGGGTCCGGCCAATGCCGACAGCCTGATGCTCATCCGGATCAGTGCAGGACACCCCGTTCAGGTGCTGCAACTTCCCACGGAGCTGGCGGTGAATCTGCCCGGACGCGAACAACTGCAGTCGCTGGCTGATGCCTATCCCCTCGGGGGCGTGGCTCTGACAGCCGATGTGATTTCCGAAGTGGTGGGTTTGCCGGAGGGGGAACCGGAGCGCTTCGTGGTCATGCCGCGCCAGGCCCTTCGCAGTCTTGTGGACGGACTCGGAGAGGTTGAAGTCACTCTCAATCAGTCTTATGAACACAAGGATTCAGCCCAGAACTACAGCGTCAATCTTCAGGCCGGTCGTCAGACGCTGAACGGAAGACAGGCTGAGCAGCTTGCCCGCTACAGGCCGGAACCCAGGAATGATCAGGCCAGGCGCATTCGCCAGAAAAGTCTGCTTGAGGGGATTCATGACCAGCTCAATCAGCCGAATGCGATTGCCTTGCTGCCTTCCGTGATTGGAGAAGTGAGCACGCAGGTGGAAACAGACCTCACACCCACGGAGATCATGAGCCTGGCTGCAGCGGCTCTCAGCAGCGATCAGCCACCCGTGGTCACCCAGCTGCAACTGGCACCACGCACTGGGGAACAGGTGATGCGGGAACTCAAGGCGAACCAGACACTGCCGCTCTGGCCACAAGCCCACGACGGTGCCGCAGACAACTGATCAGTCCTCTGGGGTCATCATCAGGGCCCTGCAGGCACCCGCACCAGGGGAGGCCGTCTGACCGTCTCGCAGCGGCATCCCATTCACCGCCGAGCTGCACCAAACCGAGCAGGGAGAGATTGAGCTCTCGAGCGAAGGCCACGGAGGCAGGAACGATTCCTCCGAAACGACCATCCGGACGCGGCTGCGCAAGCATCAGCACCGGAACGCGCCAGGCGGCAAGAGCTTCGATCCAGCAACCCTCTCCGCTTTCATCGACGCCGACGTCACCGCTGAGCCTCAGAAGGGTCAGGGCCTTGGGATCGCTGCTTTCTGCAGTGAATTCAGGCAGCAGCGAGTGGGGCGACAGTCCGCAACCCTCCTCCAGCAGAGCAGCACCGCACTCACCGGCGAGGGATTGACAGGCCGCGGACATCTCCAGCTCCGGCAGAGAGCCGGCACCGATGACCACCAGAAGGTTCTGAAGCATCCAGGAAGGCTAAGAGGCCCTGCGGCGCAAACGCCCAGGTTGCACGGGTCCACGCACCTCTACGATCGGAAAACCAGTTTCTCGTTCGCGGGCATCGTGACCGGATTCCTGACTGCAGCCCGCGCCGAACAGGAAAAGATCCAGCACGACACCAGGCGTCTGCGACTTTTCACCGGCACATCCAACCCTGCTCTGTCGCGTGAAATCGCCGCATACCTGGGTGTGCCGGATGGTCCAAGAGTCTGCAAACGCTTCGCCGATGGCGAGCTCTACGTGCAGATCCAGGAATCGATCCGTGGCTGCGATGTCTTTCTGATCCAGCCCACCTGCGCTCCGGTGAACGATCACCTCATGGAGCTGCTGATCATGGTGGACGCCTGTCGTCGGGCCTCCGCCCGTCAGGTCACAGCTGTGGTTCCCTACTACGGCTATGCCCGTGCAGACCGAAAAACGGCAGGCCGTGAGTCAATCACCGCGAAACTGACCGCCAATCTGCTGGTCACCTCCGGGGTCGACCGTGTTCTGGCGATGGATCTCCACTCCGCCCAGATCCAGGGCTACTTCGACATTCCCTGCGATCACATCTATGGATCTCCTGTCCTCGTGGACTACCTGTCCGATCAGGATCTTGGAGAGGTGGTGGTGGTGTCCCCCGACGTGGGAGGTGTGGCCCGTGCCAGAGCCTTCGCCAAACAGATGAACGATGCCCCTCTGGCCATCATCGACAAGCGGCGAACCGGTCACAACATGGCCGAAAGCCTCACCGTGATTGGCGACGTGCAGGACAAGACCGCCATTCTCATCGACGACATGATCGATACAGGCGGCACGATCTGTGCAGGAGCCCGTCTGCTGCGTGAGAAGGGGGCGCGCCGGGTGATCGCCTGCGCCACCCATGCCGTGTTCTCACCTCCTGCGGCGGAACGTCTCTCAGCCGATGGCCTGTTCGAACAGGTGGTGGTGACCAACTCGATCCCCATCCCGTCAGGCCGTATGTTTCCGCAGCTGCAGGTGCTCTCGGTCGCCAACATGCTGGGCGAAGCGATCTGGCGCATTCATGA
>CAYWOE010000057.1:0-6976 GCA_964459855.1 uncultured Synechococcus sp.
CCCAGCGCTTGCCGATCTCACTGCCGAAGGTGTCGGCCAGCTTGGCCGCGAAACTTGCTGCGAAACCGATCAGCAACAAGGCTGGTGAACCGACGCCGGCAGCGATCAGCAAGGCCAGCACAAGACCGGTGAAGGCCGATCCCCACACATTCTCAGGGCCGCGGCGACCGCCCCGTCCCTCGGCGAGCCCCAGCTCCTGCTTCCTGGCAAAGCCCAGCTTGGTCACAAGGGATCCGAGCACGAGGTAGGCCACCACCGCAAGCCAACCACGCCAGGCCAGCGAACCCCAGAGCACCGTGCCGAGAATGCCTGCGTGACACCAACCGGCCTTGGTGAGCAGTGGAAAGCGCTGCGCCCAGGCAATCAGCACAGCATTCAGCACCAGCGCGGTGAGCCAGAGCGAGGCGCTCTGGCTGGGAAGTTCCAGTGGCGTGGAAAACATCAGGCTGTGTTGCACTGCCCTAAGCATCAGCGCTGAAGGGAACCTGGGCACGGATAATCACGATGTCGATTTCCCCGCTCCGGCATGGTGCTCAACAGAAAGAGTTTCTTCCTTGAGCTGGGAGAGCCTGCAGCCAAATCAGCCGAAACCAGGTCCCAACCAAAGGAGAAGGTTGCTGTGAGCAGCTCAGAGGTGCCAGAGCCAGCTGCGGTATCAGATCCCCTCGAAGCGGAGACTCCGGCTGCAGTGGCAGCTGTTGTTGATGTTGCCCCTGAAGCTGAAAATGTCAGCGCAGAAGTCAGCGCTGAGGTCGAGACCGAGCCGGCAGCATCGCCGACCACGGCGGAATCCCTCGCGGCGGAGCTGGCTGATGCCCAGGCCGCCAGAGCGGAGATCAAGCTCGTCACGTTTGCCCCTGAGGCACTTCAGCCCGGCAATTCGGTTCGCCCCGGCAAGCGTCGCCCGGGCAACAACCTTGCAGGATTTCGCAGCATGGCCACCGATCTGTTCAAGACCTGAGCGACGTGAAGCGAGAGCGGTCAGGCACAATCCTGACCTGAATCTCAGCCTGGGTTGGATTGTTGATCACCTGCAGTTCAACACCTCTGCTGATGCTCCTTTTCACTTGAACGTCATGAACCTGCAGCTGTCGCAATTCAGGACCTTCACCGACCGAGTCGCCAAGGGGCTCAAACAACTGGTTTCAGAGCAGATGCGCCGCGCGTCAAAGACCTCGGGCGTCATGACCGCAAGCCAGCTCAGCGTGGAATCAAAGCGCCCTCTGAAGGGTTTTACGCGCTCACCATCCTCTGTTCAGATCGCTCTGATGCAGCGCATGGGAGTGACCGGACGCCCCCTGATGGATGCCTGCAAGCGCAGAGGCATCAGCATCTGAGGCTTCTCCAGTTGGTCAGGCTGACGACTCCTGCAACCGCAGCGGTTGAGCTGCGCAGGATGGTGTCACCCAGCGACACAGGCAACCAGCCTGCTGCGGTGGCTGCCGCAAGCTCCTGATCACTCCATCCACCCTCTGGACCGATCGCAACCCAGATGGATCGAGCCACTGAAGCCTGAGCTGCAAGCAGGTCAGACAAGGGGGTGACCTGCGCAGAACGGGTCACCGCGATCAGACGCAGGTCGCTGCCATCCGCTGCCTCCCACCAATCCTCGACGGCACGGAGTTCGGACAGCTCAGGTGCCCAGAGCCGTTCGCACTGTTCCACAGCTTCCCGAACGATCGAACGCCAACGATCCGGGCGATGCTCAGCCTGAGGAACGCAGCGTTGGCAGTGAATCGGCTGCAGCTGATCAACACCCAGTTCACAGGCCATCCGCATCACCTCATCCATCCCCCGGCGGATCACAGCGATGGCCAGACCGAGCTTCGGTGATGGTGCCTCCAGCTGCTGACTCAGCGCCTCGATGTCTGCGCATAACTCGAGTCGATCTCCGTCCAGAAGACGGGCCGTCCAGAGATGACCGCGACCATCAATCACATCCACCTGATCACCTGGCCTCAGGCGCAGAACTCTGCGCAGATAGCGGGATTCATGGTCTTCCAGCGCAAACCGACGCTGCTCGTCAGCACACTGCAACCTGCGGGAGTCGATCAGCAGACGACGTCGTTCCGCCACGACAGCGATCAACCCATTCCCGGGAAGACGCTGTCGGGATGATCCTCCACCGGCCAGTCATCATTCACGCCACCGATCAGCAGTTCCTCGAGCTGCACGACATCGGCATCAATCTGCCGCAGCGCATTGATCAGCACATCGAGAGCGATGCCGTCACTGGTGCCAAGGTCAACCCAGCACCTGGCCCACTCCTGCTGGTACTCCATCTGACCCATGTTGTGCATCAGAGCTGGCATGACTGCAGTGGCCTCCTCGTTGTCGTAAGCCATCCAGCTGAGTTCATCACCTTCCTCATGCACCTGCAGGTTCTCGGCATTGAAACCACCTAACCGACCGAGCACATACCAGCTGTCAAAAATTCCATCAACGTAGTTCCGCTCTCCCTGACTGGGAATCTCGCTGAATCGCAACCAGACCCAGCAATTGAAGGGATCAACCTCTCGGAAGCGAATGCGCATGACCCACCGGTGACATGGTCATCATCGCCGGCGGAGGAACGATCGACCATGCTGGTGAGCCATGGCGGCCCAGACCAGGGCATTCGATCGGAATGCTGGAACTCACGGATATCAACTACAGGCCCGCAACGGCCGACCAGTTGGTCTTGAACTGCATCCAGCTGAAGGCAGGTCTTGGTCGTCCGCTGCTGATCTCCGGAGACAGCGGCAGCGGCAAAACCAGCCTGCTGGAAGTGATCAGCGGCATGGCAGGGGCTGACAGCGGCAGCATCAGCTGGAACGGCCAGCCGCTCAACCAACGTCAACGCCGCTGGCTCTGCGGAGTGGTGTTTCAGTTTCCGGAACGCCACTTTCTGGGTCTGAGCGTCAGCCAGGAACTGAAGCTGGGGCACCGCCGGCTGAGCAGCGAGGAGATGTTCTCAGCGCTTCGCAAGGTTGGCCTCAGCGGTGTGGATGGTCGTCAGGCACCGGAGCGACTCAGCGGTGGTCAGCAGCGTCGTCTGGCCCTGGCGGTGCAGCTGCTGCGCAAGCCGGACGTGCTGCTGCTGGATGAGCCCACCGCGGGACTCGACTGGTCAGTCCGTTCCGAAGTGCTCGAACTGCTTGACCGTCTCAGCCAGGACCGACTGCTGATCGTGGTCACCCATGAACCTGAGCTGTTCCAGGGCTGGAGCTGCGAGCACCTGCGCCTGCGCAATGGCCGACTGCATGCTCTGTCACCATGACGCCTGGGTTGTTGAAGAGCCATGGCTGATCGGCTGGTCCGTGCCACCGCAGCAGGCGGTGGAATCAGGCTGGTGGCGGTGACCACGGGGGAAACATCGCGTGTCGCCCAATCCCGTCATGGCCTCTCTTACCTCACCACCGTGATGCTGGGCAGAGCGATGGCTGCGGGGCTGCTCCTGGCCAGCTCGATGAAGGTGCGCCATGGTCGCGTCAACCTGCGCCTGGGGTCAGACGGCCCACTCAAGGGGCTGACGGTGGATGCAGGCCGTGATGGAAGCGTGCGCGGCTATGTGGGCAATCCATCGCTGGAACTGGATCCGGTCCGCAACGCCGCAGGACAGGCCAGCTTTGATTTCAGTTCAGCCGCAGGAACCGGGTACCTGCATGTTGTGAGGGATGACGGCAAGGGCGAACCCTTCAGCAGCACGGTGGAGCTGGTCAGTGGAGGCATCGGCGAGGATGTCGCCTCCTATCTGCTCCATTCCGAACAGACACCATCGGCCGTGTTCGTTGGCGAAACGATCAACAGTGAGGGACTGCAGAGCAGCGGCGGACTGCTGGTTCAGGTGCTGCCGAAAGCCGCAGAGGAACCTGCTCTTGTGGCCCTGCTCGAGCAACGATGCCGCGAAATTCAGAATTTCAGCCAGAAGCTGCACAGCTGTGGCGATCATCCGGAGCAGCTGCTGCAGGACGTTTTCCCCGATCTTGATCCGCAACCGATCCCCAGCAGTGAGCCGATGCAGGCTGTGCAGTTCCGCTGCCCCTGCAGCCGTGAGCGCAGTCTGGGCGCCCTGGCCTTGCTGGGACCTGAGGAACTGCAGACGATGCTCACAGAAGACAGGGGAGCGGAGCTCACCTGTCATTTCTGCAGTGAGATTTATCAGTTCAATGAATCAGAGCTGAAGGAGCTGATCGACGAGCTGATGCAATCAAGCAAGTAGCAGAGCGCCGGCCAGCAACAACAGCAGCGTGGGCAGCGCCTGCCATTGCTCAACGCCCAGAGGCAGACCTGTCTGAACGGTGAGTGCACTGAGCACGGCACCAAGAGCCAGGCCCACAACCAGCAGCAGAAGGGTCCAGCCAAGTGAGCCCAGAGGTCGACGGCCGCGCCTCACCTGACTGATGAAAACACCGATGGTTGAGAGAGCCAGCAACAGATCCACGGTCTGTGGTGCCAGCAACAGCAGCAGCAGGGCCAGCGCTCCGGCGATCGAACGCACAATCAGGCCCTGACCCTGAACCAACTGCAGATCCGGAACAAAACCGGCGCCGTTGAGTGACGGAGCGGGCAATGACATGCTGCGCAGACGGGTCAGCAACGCTGCAGGTCCATTGCCACTGCTGGTTGCGCCTGCGGAAACCTGCTGACGTTCCACCTGTGAAGCCGAGGCGGCAGCCGAACTGAGCCTGCCGGACTGACGATCGCGCAGTCGCTCCATGAGCACTGCGTCGTAAGCGGCTTCAACGCGCGCCCGTGCCACGGCGTCATCGCCGCAGGATGCGACAACACGGTCCCTGGCCCTCTGCACATCATCAAATCCAGCGCCAGGGCTCACGCCCAGCAAGGTGTACGGATCTTTCGGATCCGAATCCGCGCCTGGATCCAGCCCAGCAGCCATTGATGTTCCAAGTTCTCCCTAGAGATTATCGAGAGACTCGTCAGATCGAGCACCGATCGCCGATTTCAGACGCGACTCAGAACAAAGGAGGGCCGTGACGAAATCCGTGCTGACGTTCAAAACGGTGCCTGAAACCGGGCACATCGGAGCTCAGCAGAACCTGTCGATGCTTGATCAAGGGCATCTGCGGAGGCAGATGGTATCCCTCAAGCACTTCAACATGATCACGATGATCACGGAAACAGACGTAATCCGTCCCGCCGTCATCACAGGGACGGAGCAGCCAGACAGTGTCCACAGCAGCCCGCTTCAGGAGCGACATTCTGGCGATTGCATCGCCTGTTCGTGGCCGAAAAACGCTGAGGCTTGAATCTCAAGATCCGCTTCATGCAGTCCTTGAATGGCTGTGGTTTCCTGCTTGAGTTTCGAGGCTGCGGTGATCGAGCCAATCAGTGAGGATTCATCCAAAAACTGCTGGGGGAAAGAACAGATCAACAGACTGCAGGTTGGTCAAGCCCACGAGGCGGTGCCGATGCTGCAGAGAAAAGTGAACCTCCCTGAAAAACCAAACGAACGAAAACAATCGAACTCGGAGTTGAAATAATCATGAGCTGAGAGATCTGTGCCAACAGATCCACTCAGAAAAAATCGATTGAATGGTTGACGAACTGATCGATTCGGTGCATCAATGAACATAGATGGGGATGATCAATGCTCACTGGATCTGATTTACTGGCCAAGGTCAAGGAACTTGGTGATGTTTCCAAATCCGACCTGGCGACTGCCTGTGGGTATGTCTCAGGGAAAAAAGATGGCGGTCAAAGGGTCAACTTCACGGCGTTTTATGAAGCTCTGCTGAGCGCCAAAGGAGTTGAACTTGGCAGTGGTTCTGCCGGCATCGGCAAAGGTGGCCGCAAGCTCAGCTACAGCACCAAAGTTCAAGGCAACGGCAATCTTCTGGTTGGCAAGGCTTACACAGCCATGCTCGACCTCAAGTCAGGTGATGAATTTGAAATCAAGCTCGGTCGCAAAGCGATCCGATTGATTCCTGTCGGAGCAACTGACGAGGACGGCGAGGAGTGATCCGCTGCTGAAAGCAACATCTCTCGAGCTGCCGGTAAGCAAACAATCCGACGGAGCCAATCTGGATCCGTCAATTCGCCTCCGCGCCGATCAGAGACTGATCGGTTCGACACCACTCACAACAGGTGCGACAGCATTGAGATCAAGGTCGGGGTGCTCCTCGTGAAGCTGATTGAGATTCCAGTCGTTCTTGAATAACAGCACCGGTCGATTCCATGCATCCCGCACCGTCTTGCAGTTGAAGATCCGACCGACCTTGTCCAGAGACGGCCATCCACCCGTCACCCAGCGGGCCACCTGATACCCGAGCGGCTCCAAGCGTGTTTCCACGCCGTATTCGTTCTGCAACCGGTGCTGCACAACCTCGAGCTGAAGCTGTCCGACTGCCGCAAGGATTGGATCCCGCTTGCTTTCATCAGTGTCGTAGAGAATCTGAACAGCTCCTTCTTCGCGCAGCTCATTGACTCCTTTGCGAAAGTTCTTGAACGCTGAAGGATTGGGATTGCGCAGCCAACTGAAAATCTCAGGACTGAAACAGGGAATCCCTTCGTACTCCACCTTGTTTCCGGTGTAGAGAGTGTCGCCGATCGAGAACATGCCGGGATTGTTCAGGCCGATCACATCCCCTGGGAAGGCATCCTCAACAACCGCACGATCCTGACCAAATAATTTCTGAGGGCGCGACAGGCGAATGGACTTCCCTGTGCGGGCATGACGAACCGTCATGTCCTTTTCAAAACGACCGCTGCAGACACGCACAAACGCGACCCGATCTCGATGACGGGGGTCCATGTTGGCCTGCAGCTTGAACACGAACCCGCTGAATTCCGGCCGCAGGGGATCCACAGGACCGTCCTGCCCCTGACGGGCCACAGGCTTCTGCGCCATTTCCAGAAACGCATTCAGAAACGGACGCACTCCGAAATTGGTCATCGCCGAACCGAAGAACACCGGTGTCAGCTCACCGGCATGCACCAGCTCCAGATCCAGTTCAGCGCCTGCAGCTTCCAGCAG
>CAYWOE010000058.1:0-6951 GCA_964459855.1 uncultured Synechococcus sp.
CAAGGCCGCTGCAGTTTCGCCCTCCATCGGGAGCCAGCAGATGCAGTTTGCAGCCGAGGCTGTGACCGAGACGCAGAGGTGCTGAAAGCTGTCCGAGGCGCTCCTGGTGTCGTGTGCGGCAGGCGCGCATGGCACTCCAGGCCTCGCGTGCCTGGAGCTGGTGGTCGAAACCAGGCACATAGCTCCAGGCATGCACGGCGACTCCACGGTCTGCCAGCCCTTCAAGCAGGCGCCGGTAGCTGATCTGAGGGGTGGCCGCCAGGTAGCTCCCACCCACGAATTCCACAAGTCCCCGTGGCTGGCGCGGGTACAGGGTCCAGCAGTCACGGAAGCGAACCCAGCTGCTCATTGACTGGGCTGCAGCGAACGAAGCACCTGCATCGCCTCGCGGACGTGGGCCGGCCCATCGAGCAGGTTGTTGAACACATGCCGGATCACACCCTGGCCGTCAATCACGTAGGTGACTCGAGAAGGCAGCAGGCCGAAAGTCTTGGGCACGCCGAAGGCTCTGCGCAGACGTTGATCGCTGTCACTCAGAAGCGGAAAAGGAAGCTGATGACGTTCGGCGAAACGGCGATGGCTGACCAGATCGTCGCCACTGACGCCCCAGACCTGAGCACCGAGCTGCTGAAGTTCCTGATGCGAATCACGGAAACCACAGGCCTCGGCGGTGCAGCCAGGGGTGTCGTCCTTGGGATAGAAGAACAGCACCAGGGGGGTGCCGTTGCGTTCACCGATGGCGCAGCTGTTGCCTTCGTGGTCCTCCAGGTTGATGGACGGAACGCTGTCACCAACGGTGAGGGCCATGACAAGGAGTCGAATTGGTGGCGAAACCTTAGGAAGCGCTGATGAAAGACGGAGAATGGTGAGATCCAGCAGGCAGGCATGCGCATGGAGAACCACTCGATTCCCGGTCAGCTCGATCTTCTGTCTCTGAGTGGAGGCAAGCCTGCTCCGGCAGCCCCGCAGGTTCGGCAGCGATCTGTCCCCGCCGACTCACCTGAGCAGTCTGCAGAGGAGTCTGCTGCAGTGCGCACGCTGCTGATCGTTGACACGGAGACCACCGGTCTGGACCCGCAGCTTGATCACTGCCTGGAGGTCGGCGTGATTCTCTTCGACGTGCCCAGCCGTCAGCTGCTGGCTCAGCAATCGTTTCTGCTGCCGGTCGAGACCAATGCTGCTGAAGCGATCAATCGCATTCCCGCCTCCGCCACCAATCTGCCCCAGCCCTGGCGTCCTGCCCTCAGCTATCTGCGCTCGCTGCTGGATGCCGCCGATGTTCTGGTGGCTCACAACGCGGCCTTCGATCGTCAGTGGTTCGGCCGGGGCCACCTGCCGGCCACCGACAAACGCTGGCTCTGCAGCATGGAGGACGTGCGCTGGCCAGCCGGACGACAGCTCAGGTCGAGGCCTTCGGTCCGGGACCTGGCGCTGGCCTATGAAATTCCGGTGTGGGCTGCCCATCGTGCCCTGACCGACTGCATCTACCTGGCGGAGGTCTTCCGTCGCTGTGAGGATCTCGAGCAGCTGCTCGAGCGCGGCCTTGAGCCCCGTCAGCTGATGCGAGCCCAGGTCTCCTACGACGACAGGCATCTGGCCAGGGATGCGGGTTTCCGCTGGAATGAACCCGTGAAGGGAGCCTGGGCGCGACGACTGTCGGAGCGGGAAGCCCGTGATCTCGACTTTCCGGTCGTGCCTGTGGATCCTCAAGTTCCCCTGGCGTCCTGATTTGCTTCAGCAGTCGGAAGCCTCGTGGGGGGTTTTTCGCAGGTGGGGTTCAGACAGCCAGGCTGGATGCATGGGTTGTCCCAAGCATCCAACGACGATTCGATCGCGTCTGCAGCGCTGGCAGCAGGTGAGGACATGGGCACGCCTGATCCGTGAGGCGGAATGCCTCTGGCACGTGGATGTGCGCGAACTGAAACGCCTGGGTGCACTCGAGCTCTCGCATCTGCTTGATGAGGTGCCTTCCTGTCAGAGGGCGCGAGTGAATCGCTGGCTGATGCGCTACTCAGCTTCAACCCGGCTGCCTTCAGGCGCTCCTCCGCATCAGCCCTGAAGGGTTGCCGAAGCGCTTGAAGCGCCCGGAGCTCTTACTCAAGGCTTTCGGCTATGGGTGGAACGCTTCTTCGCGCGTCATCCATGCGTTTTGCCAGGCAGGTTCTCAGCCTGTTCTCCCTGCTCGCTGTCGCAGGCGCTGTTTCCGCCTCCTCGCAGTCATCTCTGAGCAGTGTCGGCGCCAAATTTCCCGCCAGGCTCTACCGCCAATGGTTTGACCGGATGGCCAGCTCCGGGGGGCCAAAGATCCGTTATCGCTCCGTTGGTTCAGCTTCAGCTCAGTGGGCCCTGATCCGGCAGACCGTTGATTTTTCGGTTTCCGCTGTTCCGATGCAGCCCAGGGATCTGGCGAAAGTGAGGCGTGGTGTGGTGCAGATTCCCCTTTTCGCAGGGGTCATTGCTTTCGCATACAACCAGCCAGGGTGCGACCTGAAGCTGACTCAGAAGCAGGCTGTTCAGATCGCCAGCGGCATGATCACCGACTGGCAGCAGCTTGGCTGCAGGCCAGGAGCTCTCACCTGGGTTCATCGTTCCGATGCCTCCGGCATCACCAATGCCTTCACCCATTCCATGCAGTCGTTTTCCTCCCAGTGGTCTCTGGGAACTGGCGTATCGATTCGCTGGCCGGCTGGCAATGCACTCGCTGCTGAGGGCAATTCCGGAGTTGCTGCCGCACTGCGGAACAAACGCGGTTCCATCGGTTATCTGGATGCATCCCAGCTGGGAGGAGCACTCAGGGCCGCTGCGCTGGAAAACGGCGCCGGTGAGTTCATCCATCCCGGTGCGGTCTCAGCTGCTGAAACTCTCAGGGGCATGCAGCTGGATTCGAATCTGGCCGCTATCGATCACAACACCTCGGAGAAGGGTTCCTATCCAATCGTCACCCTGATCTGGGTTCTTGCCTACAGATCAGGGAACGGCAGCAACACGGAGGCCATCAGAGAAACGATTCACTTCATGCTCAGCCGGCAGGCTCAGAATCAGGTTGCGGAACTTGGTTGGATCCCTCTCAACGATGAATTTCTCAGCAAATCGAGGGCGGCTATCGAACGGATTGGCCAGTAACTGCAGTCCAACTGAGCGATCATTGCCCTCTTTGACATTGTTGTGAGGCCTGTTTTTTCTGATCTTTCGATACTTTTGAACGCTCCTTATTGATTCGATTGCAGGCTCCTCGCCTGGGTCTGTGATGTTGCGCTCCATACATTCCTCGGTAGGGAATCGTCAGCCATTGCTGTCGAATCTCCAGCAGAATCAGTTTCCATAAAGACAAGGTCCTGACTTCTGGACACGAGTTTCCAAAATCGGAATCGCTTGCATCTGGCCGCGGGAAACGTGGTTCCTTTGCACAAAAACAGGCTGTGGCTTGTGGTCAAAGGCATGGTGAAGCTGGGAGCGGTTTCTGTTCATGGAGACGAGCTGCTGCTGGGTCTTGCCGGCCCCAATGAGACCTTCGGCGAGCCCCTGAGCACGGTTCAGGCCTATGAAGCTGTCACGCTCACCGACTCGGATCTTCTCTGCATGACGATGGGAGAGGTGCGGGAATCACAGGATCTCGCCAATGATCTGCTGGGAGCGGTCGTCTTGCGACATCGCCAGTCGGAGTATCTGCTCTCTCTCCTTGGTCTGCGTCGTGTCGAGGAGCGCGTGCGCGGTTTCCTCGAGCTGCTCGCCCAGGACTACGGCCAGCCCTGTGATCAGGGTCTTCGTCTGAATCTGCGCCTCACGCACCAGGAGATGGCCAGTGCCCTGAGCACCACCCGTGTCACGGTGACCAGGGTCATCGGACTGCTGAGAGATGAGGGTTGGCTCAAGATCGATGGTCAGCGTCATCTTGTGATCACCCATCTGCCCTGCAAGTGAGATTCACCGGAAGGTGGACATTCGCAACCACTCATTGTGGACATGGTTGTTGTGATTGATGTCCGCAGAATCACTTGGAAATGAATAAAAAAAGACCCCTCAGATGAGGGGTCTGATCGAGTGATTGAACTGTGACATCGGAGCGGCGGGATTTGAACCCACGACCCCTACTACCCCAAAGTAGTGCGCTACCAAGCTGCGCCACGCCCCGACGGCAGATGCAAGCTATCACAAGGCATTGCCGCTCTTCGTGTGTCGCTTGATCCGATTCAGGAGTCTCGATGTGAGCCTGTCGCGGCTCTCACCCGCATATCCCCAGACCCGAAGTTGTCTGCCCAGTTGACGCAGCGCGGCGAGATTCATCGAGGCAAGCTGCAGCTCAGGCAGTGTTCTCCAGGCTCTGGAGGCCATCGGCAGATTGGAACGGCTTTTCTTATCTCCAAGGCTGAGCGTGCCATCGGCGATCCATTCAGGAATCAGCACCACCAGAACGGCGATCAGTCCATAGAGCTCCACCAGACCCCTCGGCAGTGGATGCAGACGTCGGGGGGGCTTCGGCTCAGGGATGGTGGGCACGCAGAGCGACAGGTCCGGTCGCTTCCAACCTTGCCAGGTCTGTTTGACCAAAGGGAAGGCAGTGGTCAGATCGCCAGGGTTCTGCCAACACGCGAAGCACTGACCAGGGCAGGGGGTGAGGGCGCTGGATCCCGCCACAGGAATGGACGCTCATGATCGGGCCCGGGTTTCAGTGCAAAGGCCAACGCGAAAACCAGGATCACTGTCAGTGCAATGACGGCGATCACCACCCTGTCTGGGAGTGATTCATTCATGTCTGCAGCTGAATCGGTGCGTTGTCGCCGCGCAGCACACAGTGACTGACGCTCCAGTCGTAGTGGCTCCACACCTGGCTGGGCAATCTGTAATCGGCACCTTCAAAATCTCCGAGGCTGATCCGGGTCGGCATGGCGGAGCAGTAGGGCCTGCTGCCGGGTCGCGCCAGGTACTGCTGGTGGTAGGTCTCTGCGAAGTGGAAGGTGCGGTCGGCAGCGATTTCGGTCGTGATGCTGTCGCGCTCAGCCCGCGTCAGGGCCTGTTGATACCAGTCGCGACTGGCCAGAGCCAGTTCCATCTGACGGGGTGTGCTGGTGTAGATCGCTGATCGATACTGACTTCCCTGATCATTGCCCTGACGGTCTCCCTGGGTGGGGTCATGACATTCCCAGAACAGCTTGAGCAGGTCGCTGACGTCGATGGCCGGCGTGCTGTACACCACGCGCACGACTTCGGTGTGCCCGGTTCGTCCGCTGCAGACCTGTTCGTAGCTGGGCGCCGGAGTCTGACCACCGGCGTAGCCCACTGCCGTTGACACCACGCCTGGCAATCTCCAGAAGCCCTTTTCAGCGCCCCAGAAACAGCCGCACCCGAACACGATCTCCTCCTGATCCTCCATGAGCGGAGCCTTCAGAGGCGTTCCGAGAACCACATGACGGTCGTCGCTGTTGCCGTCCTGTTGTCCCTGCTGAGAACCGGTGAGCCAGTTGGGCAGCATCACATCATTGTCTGGGTCGCAACCCTAGGCAGATGTCACCGGATCCAGTCGGATGTGGTTGAGCAGCGTGGTGACGAAGGCGAAGAGCAGAAATGGAACACTGAGCACCAGAATCAGACCGACTCCCACCAGAGCGAACAGCGGGCGCGACGACCCCATCAGGGCCAGACCTGCCGCCAGGCTGACAAAGATCACGGCCATCCAGGCCAGGATCTGCCCGTAGATATCCCCGAAGGTGAGTGTGCAGCGGACCGAGAGAGGTGTACCTGACGTCATGGCTCCGCAGCAGAGACTCCAGCTAAGCCAAAGCCGGCGGGTTTGTCGCCCAACCGTTGCACAACCTTTGCGTCAGGTCACCGATTCCAGTCGCTCCGCCGCCTGTTCCCTTTCCCACAGGCTGCGGTACAGCCCCTGCTCCCTGATCAGGTCGTTGTGGTGACCCTGCTGCACCAGCCTGCCTCGATCCAGCACCAGGATCCTGTCGCAGGCCGCTGCCGCTGACAGCTGATGGCTGATCATCACAATCGTGCGCTGGGTCTGACTGCGCACCGAAGCAAGGATCTCCGCGGCTGTGTTGTTGTCGACGCTGGCCAGGGCATCGTCCAGCACCAGAACGGGAGCCTTCAGCAACAGGGCTCGGCCCAGTGCAGTGCGCTGCCTCTGCCCGCCGCTGAGGGTGATTCCCCGTTCTCCCACAAGTGTGTTCATGCCATCAGGGAATCCGCGCACATCGGCCAGCAATCGGGCCTGTTCCGCAGCTGCCTCAACGCGTTGAAGGTCGGCTTCGGGTTCTCCGTAGCGCAGATTGTCAGCCAGGCTGCTTGTGAACAGATATCCCTCCTGGGGGACAAGGGCGATCTGTTCCCGCAGGTCATCGAGTCGAAGTGAAGTGAGGTCATGACCGTCCAGAAACAGCTGACCGCCGGGAACCTCCACCATGCGACCCAGCGCTCTGGCGAGGGTGGTCTTGCCACAACCGACAGGTCCGACAACAGCCACCAGTTCCCCTGAAGCGATGTGGAAATTCAGTCCATCCAGGGTGTCGGAGTCGGCCCCCTCGTAGCGGATGTGCAGGTTCCGAGCCTCGAGATCACCACGCACCGGCAGATCCAGATGTTCCGGTTCAACGGGATTGCTGATCAGGGGCCGGCGTGACAGCAGCTCTTCAACGCGCTCCAGGCTGACCTGCCCTGTCTGGAAGGTGTTCAGCGTGAAACCAAGCAGAGCGGTGGGAAACACCAGCCGTTCCACATAGAGAATCAGGGCGACCAGGCTTCCGATCGTGAGGGAACCCTGCTGAAGCTGTCCGCTTCCAAGCGCGAGCAGCAGCAGCAGAGAGATGGAGGAGATCCCCTCCAGAAGCGGAAACAGGGTGCTGCGTGTGCGCGCCAGCTGGATGGCGGTGTCGCGGTATCCGCGGTTCCGGGAACTGAAGGCATTCAGTTCCTGCTCTTCCTGGCTGTAGATCTTGATGGCAGCGA
>CAYWOE010000059.1:0-6890 GCA_964459855.1 uncultured Synechococcus sp.
ATCGGAGGCGAGGAGTCAGGAGGGGTCGGCTTCGGCATGCACCTGCCCGAACGCGATGCGCTGTTCGCGGCGATGCTGGTGCTGGAAGCCCTGGTTGAGGGCGGCATGCCGCTCGGAGCGCGCATGCAGGCTCTGAAAGATCGATGCGGTGGCTCAGGTCACTACGACCGGCTGGACCTCCGCCTGCCGGACATGGAATCCAGGCGCCGCCTGGAACAGCTGCTGGCGACGCAGCCTCCTGCAGAAGTCGCCGGTCAGGCAGTGTCGGAGGTGATCACGACGGACGGCGTGAAGCTGAGACTCGGCCCCAGCCACTGGTTGATGCTGCGCTTTTCCGGCACTGAACCGCTGCTGCGCTTGTACTGCGAAGCGCCCGACAGCGATCGGGTGCAGAGTGTGCTCGCCTGGGCGCGCAGCTTCGCGGAGGCCGCTTGAGCATGGACACGCGAACACTGGTGATCGCCAGCGGCAACCCCGGCAAGGTGAGGGAATTCGAGGGTCTGCTGAGTGACCTGCCGCTGAAGGTGAAAGCCCAGCCCGAGGGGCTGGAGGTTGAAGAAACCGGCAGCACGTTCACGGCCAACGCCCGAATCAAAGCACTTGCTGTTGCTGCCGAGACCGGGGAATGGGCTCTCGCTGATGACTCGGGACTGAGCGTTGATGCTCTCGGTGGAGCTCCAGGCGTTCACTCCGCCCGCTATGCCCCGAGCGATTCGGAACGGATTGCTCGACTCCTGCAGGCGCTGGCGTCTGAAGACAATCGCAGCGCACGCTTCTGTGCAGCCCTTTGTGTTGCAGCTCCTGACGGCACGGTGCTGCTCGAAGTGGAGGGGCATTGCAGGGGAGAAATCACCCGATCGCCGAGGGGCGATCAGGGCTTCGGTTATGACCCGATTTTCGAGGTGTCAGGTGCTGAAAAAACCTACGCGGAAATGTCTCTGCTGGAGAAAAAATCGCAGGGCCATCGCGGGCGCGCGTTCGCCTTGCTGGAACCGCGCCTGCGGCAACTGCTGTCTCAGCGGTGAGGCCCACGAATGCACTGGATGTGACGAGGTCCTGACAAAAAGGTCCTGTACGGTGTGATCTGTCGCTGACGAGGTCGATGGCCATCGCCATGACCACCGGTTACAGCGCACAGACCGAAGGCGCTCTGCTTTGCATCGAAGCCGCCTCCGACTGGGCCCTGACTTGTGTTGACCAACTGGCTGTTGCTGATAGCCATGTCCTGATCGATTACGGCGCTGCCGACGGCGGCACCGCAGTCGGTCTGTGGCATCAGGTGCTGGACCGCCTGCATGCCAACCAGCCTCAGGCCCATCTGACCCTGATCGGAAACGATCTGCCCAGCAACGACAACGTTGCCCTGGCCGAGAACCTGGCACTGCAGATTCCGCGCACTCCCAGACCCACGGTGCTGGTGAGCGCCCGCAGCTTCTATGAGCCCTCCGTTGGCCCCAACACGGTGAGTTTCGGCTTTTCCGCCACCGCCATGCACTGGCTGAGTGAGTCGCCAGGTCCGCTGAATACCCATACCCACGTCCTGGCATCCGGTGATGCCGAAGCTCTGCAGCGCTTCACGGCGCAGGCTCTCAAGGACTGGACCTACATCCTTGAACTGCGCAGCAAGGAGTTGAAAGTGGGTGGCAGGCTGCTGACCGTGAATCTGTCCCGCGACGCAGAGGGTCGCTACCTCGGGCACAACGGCGGTGAAACCAGGAATGTGCATGACCAGTTGCACCAGATCTGGAAGAGCCTTGCCGATGAAGGCGTGATTTCGCAGGAGCAGTACCGCAACGGGACAGTGCTCAACTTCTACAAATCACCCGATGAGTTCATGGCGCCGCTGAAGGATCAGGCGTCAGCGCCTTACCGCAATGGGCTGCGCCTCGTGGATGAGCGCACCGTTTACGTCAAGTGCCCCTACCGCCGTCGCTGGAATGACAACGCCGACACCGCCGCCTTCGCCGCCGGCCTGATGGCAACCATCCGCAGCTGGAGTCGACACAGCTTCGCCAGCGCTGCTGGTGACGCCGCTGCAGATGAGGTCTACCGCCGCTTGGAGCAGCGCATCGCGGACGCCCCGGATGAATGGAGCCTGGATTACGTGGAGCACCACCAAATGATGGAGAAAGTGGCCTGATGACAACGACAACCCGACCCGCGCCGGACGTCTCGGTGCTTGCAGAACACGTATCTGACCACCTGTCGGTGTTCGTGGTGGCAGAGAACACCGATTCACGTCGACCAGCCAACGGAGGCCTGCGTCTGCTCAACTATCCAAGTGATGAGGCCTGCATCGCCGATGGTCAGCGGCTGGCCGGCCTGATGACCCACAAGCACGATCTCTACGGGACCGGTTTCGCCGGCGGCAAGATCGTGGCTCGGGCTGCCGAACCGGAATCGGTGAAGGACGAACTGATCAGCATCACCGCTGGCCTGCTGGAGTCCCTGGACGGAGCGATGATCACCGGCTGCGATCTCAATACCAGCCTGGAGGACATGGAGCGCCTGACGGAGCTCACTCCCCATGTGCTGGCCGCTGTCGGGAGCCCGGTTGATGCCAGTGCGGCAACGGCGCACGGCACTCTGGGTGCCGTTGAGGCTGTGCTCGAATCAGCCCTCGCAGACGCTGAACCCGGAAGAGCTCTTGTGCACGGCTGCGGTGCCGTCGGCGGCACCGTGGCTCGGGTGTTGGTGCAGCATGGCTGGACTGTTTACACCGTGGATCTCAGTCCCGAACGGGCAGCCTTCCCCGGCGCGACCCCGCTTCCCAGGGACTGTCCCTGGTGGGAGCTGAAGCTGGATCTGCTTCTGCCCTGTTCGATCTCCGGCCTGATCAATGCGGAGATCGCCTCGGCACTGAGGGTGCAGTCGGTGGTTCCTGCGGCCAATGCTCCTTTCCAGAGTTCACAGCTGGCGGATGACCTGCGTCGACGAGGAATCCGGGTTCTGCCTGATCCTCTGGTCAATGCCGGTGCCGTGATCGCCGACTCGATCGAGCGATTCTCACCCGATGCCTGGAAAGACGCTGGGGCGGAGGATGTTTATGCCTTCGTGCGCAGCGAGGTGCGCCAGCGGGCGAGCGACTACCTCAATCAACGCGATCAGGGACTCTCCGTGGGGGCTGCCCTGGTGGAGGTGACCGCCGAACGGGAAACCGATCCGATCGGCCTCAGCTTCGGAGATGTGGCGTGAGCTCGGCCTCTCTCCCCTCCAGTGCCGCGGTGGTGATCGTCGGCGGCGGCATGGCCGGCCTGAGCTGCGCAGCGGCACTGGCACGTCGTGGCATCTCCGATGTGGTGTTGCTCGAAGCCAGAACCCTGGCCCATGCCAAGGCCAGCAGCTACGGCGAAACTCGGATGTTCCGGGAGATGTATTCCGACCCTGTGCTCTGCCGTCTGGCTCAGGAGGCCAACAGGCTGTGGCGTGAGGAGGAGAAGCACGCCGGCGAACAGCTGCGCGAAACCCATGGGCTGCTGTTCTACGGCGAAAGCTGGGACGAGGAAACGATCGAAGGGTCGATTCCAGGAGCACGCCGGGTCATGGATGAACAGGGCATCCCTTACGAAGCCCTCAATGCTGAAGCGATCGCTGCCCGCTTCCCTCTGAAACCGAAGAACGCGTTCACGGGGCTGTTTGAACCCACAGCCGGTGCCGTGCGCAGCGACAAGGTTGTGGCCCACTGGATTCGCACAGCCCGCAATGCCGGCCATCAACTGGCCGAACACTGCCCGGTGGCGAACCTGGATGCAGACGGCGGTGGCGTCACGCTTGAGAATGGCCACCACATCGCCGCAGGACAACTGGTCGTGGCCTGCGGCATCTGGAGCCAGCTGATGCTGGCTCCGCTGGGTCTCGCGCCGAAACTCGAGGTATGGCCCATGCTCTGGGCTCATTACACCGTTGACCCTGCGTTGGCGGATCGTTATCCGCAGTGGTTCTGCTTCCAGAGGGAACGCGGCGATGACGGAGGCCTGTATTACGGCTTCCCGGTGCTCAGCAGAACCCACGACGGCAGGCCACGCATCAAGGCGGGAATCGACTGGGCACCCAAGGAGCTGCGTGTCGCAGAACCCAATGCCATGACAACCGAGCCACCGGCAAGGCTGGTCGAACTTCTCGATACATTCCTGTTCAACGAACTCGAAGGCGTTCAGGAACGCGTCGAGACGGTGATCAGTCCTTACTCGATGGCCAGCGACGTCAATTTCGTGCTGGATCGTCTGAGCCCGAAGCTGAGTCTGTTTGCAGGCGGCTCAGGCCAGGCCTTCAAATTTGCCCCGCTGATCGGCGACTCACTGGCACGGCTGGCCAGCGGTGAAGCTCCTGCTGTGGATCTGTCCTGCTGGAGTCACCAACGCGACGCCGTCAGCGCCTGAAGCCCCCTCGACGAGAGATCTCCCTTGCCCGACCCATCAACCGTCATCGACGACGCGACTGATACCGGCAGCTGGTTGCGCCGCAGACCCCTGTGGATCGGCGCGGGGCCTCTGCTGGTGTTTCTTGTGGTCGCTGCCATTGACCTCAAACTGGCCAAACACTTCACCAGCTCTGGCAAGGCGATCGTGAGCAACGCTCTCGGCGGCGTCTGGCAGTGGATGGTGCTGCTGTTGTTTGTGATTGCCGTTGTGCTGGCGATCAGTCCGATCGGAAAACTGCGTCTGGGGGGGGCTGAAGCCAAACCCAGTCTGAAATTCTTCGACTGGTGCGCTGTGCTGATCTGCACGCTTCTGGCGGGCGGAGGGGTGTTCTGGTCTGCAGCCGAACCGCTGTTCCACTTCCGCACTCCCGCGCCCTACTTCGCCGGGGTGGAGGGATCCACGGCTGCTGCGGTTGATCCTTCGCTGGCCGTGAGCTTCCTGCACTGGGGATTCCTGGCCTGGGCGCTGGTGGCGACAACAGTGACGATCACCCTCTCAATCCAGGAACAACGCGGAGAACCTCTGCGGCCGCGAACGTTGCTGGTGGGAATCCTCCCTGGCCGCTGGGTGCAGGGTCCCCTGGGGGATCTCGCCGACGGACTCTCGGTGGTGGCGGCCATTGCAGGAACCGTGGGACCTCTTGGTTTCCTCTCGCTGCAGCTGAGTAATGCCGCCGGGATGCTGCCTGGTTTCAGCGACAGCGCAGGACTGCAATCCCTTGTGGTGGTGCTGCTCACCGCCGTGTTCGCCACCTCCACCGTGAGTGGAATCCAGCGGGGGATCAAGTGGCTCTCGGAGCTGAACGTGTGGCTGACCCTCGGACTTGCCGCCGCTCTGCTGCTGCTGGGCCCGGGGCTCTGGCTGATTCAGCACTTCATCAGCGGGTTCGGGCTCTACCTCACCAATCTGCCGCGAATGGCCTTAGCCACCAACAGCAGCCCAGGCAACTGGGTGAACGGCTGGACCATTTTCTACTGGGGCTGGTTTCTGGGCTACGCCCCGCTGATGGGCCTGTTCACAGCAGGTGTGAGCCGCGGCCGCTCACTGCGCGAACTGGTGCTGGCCGTGGCGATCCTCTGCCCCATCGTCACCAACATCTGGTTCACATTGCTTGGCGGCACGGGCATGCAGCTGGAACTGGCCGATCCCGGCTCGATCAGCGGCCCACTCACAGCCAGTGGTGAGTCGGGAGCACTGTTGGCGATTCTCGGCCAGCTGCCGCTCTCCTGGCTGCTGATTCCCGTTGGTCTTGTGCTGGTGGTGCTGTTCATGGCCACCAGCGCCGACTCCATGAGTTACGCCGCGGCCATGGTGGTGAGTGCTCAGCGCACACCTCCCACATTGCTGCGCCTGTTCTGGGCCCTGATGATCGGCAGCCTCACCCTGGTGCTGCTGCGCATCGGCACCAGTCTGGGCGACAACACCTCGATCAACGCTCTGCAGGCTTTCATTGTGATCACCGCCGTGCCGGTCACTCCCCTGGTGCTGCTGAGTCTCTGGACTGCACCGCGCCTGGCCTGGAAGGAATGGCGGCAGCGCCAGCAGGCTCAGGGCTGAAACTGATCCAGCTGGCCATCGCAACGCCGAACAACGCGAGTGCTCCGTAGATCAGCAGCACCAGCGACAGGTCGCCCTGTGGAGAGGCCTGAAGAATCAACCCCGACACGATCGTCATCAACCCACCCATGACCGTGCCTGAGGTGTTGACAATCGAGACGGTCATTGCCGTCTGGCCTGCTGGCGCTGCGGCTTCGGCGATGGGGAATGCCAGCACGGAGGTGCCGATGCCGACCCCGAAACTGAAAGCAGGAAGCATCAACACACCGCGCGGCAGAGATGGTGTGATCAACAGCAACAGTGACAGCAACGTGATCATGCTGCCTGCCAGCAGAAGCCGCCCACGACGCTCAGGGCGACCACCGAGGGCCCCGCTGCCGACCATCCCCACCACCAAACCGATCGACATCAGCAGTGTGAGACCTTCCATCAGCGGACTGGACCAGCCCCTGAGGCTTGAAAGCAGGCCGTACTGCGCCATGCCGAACACGAAGCCCAGCCCCCAGGCATAAAGCAGACAGCACTGAATCAGGCGATTGACTCCAGCCCTGGTCCAGCGATGCCCATGAGTGTCCTGCTTCCCAGCCGTTGCAACAGAAGATGCGCTGCGTCTGACTCCAAGCAGAAGCATCGGCAAGGCAACGATCAGGGCCAGTGCAAGCCCCTGAAGCAGCACCAGATCGCGCCAGCCGGATCGCCCCAGGAGCAGGGGCACCATGGCCGCCAACGCGGCACCGATGCCCAGCAGCCCATCGGTGAATCCCATGGCCAGGGCGAAGCGATTGTCCGGCAGGCTGCGTCGTGCCAGCACCGCTGATGCCGGAAAGACCACCGCACAGGCCATGCCGGTGCCGATACGCGACAACAACAGCCCCTGCAGGCTGTCACTGCTGGCGAACACAAGACTGCAAC